>CALFYA010000137.1 GCA_937952925.1 uncultured Moraxellaceae bacterium | reverse complement strand
CTGGATCGGGTTGACTTCGGAGATGTAGTTGGCAGGGAAACCGCCACCCATGTTGATCATCTTGAGGCTGATGTCTTCTTCGTACTTCATCCAGTCAAACATATATTTGACTTTGGACAACGCCGCATCCCATACCGCGATGTCTTTTTGTTGGCTGCCCACATGGAACGAAATGCCGTAGGGAACCAAACCCAGCAATTTGGCTTGTACCAGCAGGTCAATCGCCATATCAGGGTGACAGCCAAATTTGCGCGACAGTGGCCATTCGGCTGTCTCGCCGCCTTCAACCAAAATCCGTACAAACACTTTGGAGCCGGGTGCATTTTCGGCGATGTTTTGCAAATCTGCTTTGGAATCGGTGGCATACAAACGCACACCGCGACCATACGCATATTTGATATGGCTGGCTTTTTTGATGGTGTTGCCGTACGAGACTTTTTCGGGATCTACGCCGGAGTCTAAGACACGATCCAACTCAAAAATCGAGGCGCAATCAAAGCTTGAACCCAAGTCACGCAACAAGTCCACGACCGGTTGGCCGGGGTTGGCTTTCATGGCGTAATGGACTTTGGCCATCGGGAAGCAGGTCATCAGCTCTTGATACTTTTGCTTGATGATTTCCAAGTCGACCACCAAAAATGGGGTTTCCTTGTCCTTAGAAAATTCCTGAATCTTGTTCCACTCTTCAGGGGAGCAATAGTCGTTAAGGCGCATGGGCAGTCAACTCGGCGAAAAGATGAAAAAGAGGGTGTCGATGGGGTGCAAAAAACTCGCAAAAGATAATCCCATCGCAAGTCAGTTTCAAGCATACAACGGTATAAATGACCAATGAATGTCAATCTAAGGGATGAGTAACCAATTCATTGCCGTGTTGTTGTTGCCATGTCAGCAGATTTTCACGATTCATGCCGGTAGATTGATCCAGCGAGACATTTAAATCACGCAGCAGACCATCGCCAACGTTATAAATCCACCCGTGAATTTCGAGTGACTGCCCACGCGCCCATGCATCTTGCACAATGGTGGTTTGGGCGATATTCATCACTTGTTCAATCACGTTCAGCTCACATAAGCGCGATTCACGTTGATCAGCCGGCAACGCCGCCAGTACATCTGCATATTTACGGGCGGTGTCTTGGATGTGACGTAGCCAGTTGTCGAGCAAGCCTAGACGACGATCATTGAGCGCCGCTTGCACCCCACCACAACCATAGTGACCGGTCACAATAATATGGCGTACCTTGAGCACATCGACGGCAAATTGCACCACCGACAAACAGTTGAAATCGGTGTGGATGACTTGGTTGGCAACATTACGATGCACAAACACTTCACCAGGTGCCAAATCCACCAATTCGGTGGCTGGTACGCGGCTATCACTGCAACCAATCCACAAGTATTGCGGGGTTTGCTGTTTGACCAAGCGGCTAAAAAACTCAGAGTCTTTGGCAACCGCACGTGCTGCCCAATCTTGGTTACGGGTCAATAAATCGGTTAATGGCATACGTCAACCTGTCTTGCTATCAGATGTGGGGGCGTCGTGAGCAGCAGGGAGTTTAGCGTTTTGTACCAAATCAATCAGTTTTTTTTCATTATACATCGCTGCATACGCTTGGATAATCATGCCAATCATGAGCAGTAAACAGCCCCAAAACGCCAAGTTACCCAGTGCGGCGAGTTGTGCCATTTGGGCGGAGGGCAGCTGCCCTTGTTTGGCCGCAGCAGCTACTGCGGTGGGATCAAAATAGAGCGGTGAATGCTGGGACAACCAACTGGCTAATCCCAGCACCAACACAATCATCAGCCAACCCAAACGATTCCACCAACGGATTTGGGTCAGGCGGCGGGCAATATACTGATCACGTTGTTCGATTGGGGTCATCCACATGCTCCGGTTGTTGTTTTAACGGACGCGGACTTTTTGCCGCTCCAGCTTGCTCATTTTGTCACGAATCCGTTGGCGTTTGAGAGGCGATAAATAATCGACAAACAGCTTACCATCCAGATGATCCATCTCATGTTGAATACACACCGCCAGCAAGCCATCAGCCTGCATGCTAAACGGTTGTCCGTCGAGATTGAGTGCATCAATCTGGACGCGTGCCGGACGATCGACTTTATCAAACACCTGTGGCACCGACAAACAGCCTTCTTCATACGGCACACAGTCATCGGTGAGTGGGGTGATTTTGGGGTTGATAAACACCAAGGGCTGGTCTTTTTCTTCAGACAAATCCATCACGATCAATTGAATGTGTTGATCGACTTGGCTAGCGGCCAAACCAATCCCAGGCGCAGCATACATGGTCTCAAACATGTCACTCGCCAACTGACGAATTTCAGCAGTCACCGCTTCGACCGGCTTGGCCTTGGTACGTAAGCGTTGATCGGGGAAACTCAGGATCGGCAACAGCGCCATCTTGTATACCTCATCACGGAAAACAGACCAGTCATTCTGGACTTGAAGCGCATAAACGCTTATTGTAAAACCCAACCGGGGGGAGCATCACGACCAGTATAGCCTGAACGTGCATCCCATGATATTAGGGAAATGATAATGAGAACGTCGCTGTTCAAGAAAACGCAGATCGATGCCCGTTCATCGCGTGTGTTGCCTGCTTTGTTGTTGAGTATGGGGCTGGCAGTTGCACTGCCGTCGATCAGTTATGCCAATAATCCAGCACCTGCTGTGCGCGCCGATGCGCCGAATGTGTACGTGGTCAAAAAAGGCGATACGCTCTGGCACATTTCCAAACGCTACCTCAAAGATGCATGGCGCTGGCCTGAACTGTGGGCGGCCAATCCACAAGTGAAAAATCCACACCTGATTTACCCAGGTGATCGTTTGCTGTTGTGTAGCATTGGCGGTCGTAGCGTGGTGGGTATTGATGCCGGTGATGGCTGTGATGGGATTATCCGCCGGATGGGCGAAACCCCAGCAGGTGAAGGCAAATTGTCGCCACGGGTACGGGTCGAGCCGCTGGATGTCGCGGTGCCTGCCATTCCCTTATCTGAAATTCGTGGCTGGTTGACCAATGCCCGCGTGGTGGATTACAAGACGCTCAAAGAAGCGCCTTATGTATTGTCGGCCAAAGACAAACGGGTGATCACCTCAATTGGTGATGTGATTTATGTGCGCGGTGGCAACTTGCAAGTCGGTGATCGTTTTGGGGTCTACCGTGAAGGCGAGCGTTATGCCGATCCTGAGACCAATGAAACGCTTGGCTACGAAGCCCGCCAAGTGGCGGCGGGTTTGGTGATTGACCGCAATGAAGACATCACCTCCATTCGTCTCACCGACTCTTATCAGCAAGAAGTCCGCGATGGTGATCGGATTTTGCCCGAAGAAAACGCCAATTTACCGGTGATTTTCTACCCCACCAGCGCCAAAGCGATTGAAAATGGTCGGTTGATTCGGGTGATGGATTCGATTGATACCGCAGCTGCACGCAGCGTGGTCGCCATCAACCGTGGCACACGTGAAGGTCTACAAGCCGGTCAAGTGGTTGCGGTTTATCGTCGTGGCTCGGTCGTGGTCGATCCGAAGATGAAAGATAAAGTCCGTTTGCCCAGCGAAAAAGCTGGCTTGGCGATGATCTTCCGTAGCTTCGACAAAATGAGCTACGCCTATGTGCTCGAAGCGGATGTGCCGATCAAAGTCGGTGACGAAATCCGTCCACCGATTAGCGCGGACTAAGCAGCCATCACTCAACATGTCCACACTTGATTTGTTTGCGGCGGCCACCGTGCCGCCGCTGCACGATGAATTGAAACTCTGGTTAATTGTCAATCAATCGCATTTCAGTTATCTCAAACTTTTAGAGCATTTTGAAACTGCAAGTGCTGCACTACAAGGCACCACCACCCAGTGGCAGCAGCTTGGCATTGACTCCAAACATCTTCATCGTTGGCACACATGGCAACAGCAGCACACACAAGTGGCGCGGCTTGATGCCCTACTGGCACGTCTACAGCAAGGCCAACTGCACTTGCTGTATTACCAAGATCCGTTATACCCCAAACGTTTACTCGAGTTGCCCGACCCTCCGCCGTTGTTGTGGATTGAAGGCCAAGCCGATGCCCTCGCTCAAGCACAGATTGCGATTGTAGGCACGCGTCATCCTAGCCCCAGTGGTCAACGCCATGCGCAGACTTTTGCCAAAACCCTTGCCGAACAAGGCTTGTGGGTGATCAGTGGTTTGGCGCAAGGTGTGGATGCGGCAGCACATCGGGGTGCATTGCTGGCAGGCGGTGGCCGCACCTTGGCGGTGTTGGGGCATGGCTTGGATCATTGTTACCCAAGCACCCATCGGGCGCTACGTCAGCAGATCGTGGCTGAAGGCGGTGCGGTGTTGTCGGAGTTTTTACCCGATACCAAACCTGAGCAGTATTTTTTCCCCAGACGCAACCGCATCGTCAGTGGTTTGGCGCTCGGTGTACTGGTGGTCGAAGCGGCGGCCAAAAGTGGCTCGCTGATCACCGCACAGCAAGCCATTGAGCAAGGGCGGCAAGTATTTGCCATCCCCAGTCATATCGACAATCTACAAGCCAAAGGCTGCCATCAGTTGATTCGAGATGGCGCAACCTTGGTCGATGAACCGCTGCAACTGATCGAAGATTTGGCACTGCCGCGCCGTTGGCATCAAGCCGAACAAGTGGCTGCCGTTGCCGAGCAGCCGATTGCCGTGCCTGCCCATTTGCAGCCGTTGCTCAATCAACTCGATTGGACAGGTGTGGATGTCGATCAATTACTGGCGCAAGCGCAGCTTGATATCGCCACCCTGTCGAGTCAACTGATGGAGCTGGAGTTGCTCGGTCATGTGATCCAAGTGGGTGGGCGCTATCAGCGTTGCCGTGCCTAGGGTAGCGGAATGCGCTCATGCTCACCGGCAACACTCGCAAAGCGATCGGCTGCCCAATCGGCTTTGGCTTGCTCAATCCGCGCACGGTCGTAGGCCACAAAGTTCCAGTACATCGACGGACGAGCAGGCAACGGCTCGCCACCCAGCCACATCACACGACTCGGCTGTAGAGCGTGCAAGCTGATGGCGGTTGCTGTGGGCAACAACGCCATCTGACCCGCCGCCACCGTGACCTCATCTTGCCCTGTGCTGAGGGTGATTTGACCCGACACCACATACACCGCTTGCTCTGGCATGGGGTGATCTAATAGGAGCGTACTCGCCGCTTCACTCTCGATATCCACATAAAACGTGGGATGGACAACCTGTACTGGTGAATCTGCGCCAAATGCGCTCCCAATCAACACCCGTGCTGTGGCACACGGCAGCTCCACCAAAGGCAACTGCTCTTTGCTGTAATGCTCAAAATGGGGTGCGTCTTCGGCATGATGCGGCGGCAATGCCAACCATGTTTGTAACCCTTCAACCGGCGTCTGTGCCGCCCGAATATCATCGGGAATCCGCTCTGAATGCACCACGCCTGATCCTGCGGTCATCAAATTCAGCGCTTCTGGCTCAATCCGTGCCACCACGCCAAGACTATCGCGGTGCATCATCGCACCACTGATCAAGTAAGTGACCGTCGATAAGCCAATATGCGGATGCGGACGGACATCGCCTTCAGTGCTCTCGGGGGCAAATTGGTGCGGCCCCATATGATCAAAAAATACAAACGCCCCGACCGAACGAGCATCAATGGAGGGCAACAAGCGTTTGACCGGAAAACCAATATCGGCCACATGCGGATGAATCAGACGAATCATGATGCAGCCACCAATTGGGTGCTGACCTCGATGGTGGTTTTGGTCATCAGCTTGTGAATCGGGCAACGATCAGCAATCGATAGCAACTTTTGCCGATCTTCTTCGGTCAGCTGTGTACCGATCAAATGTAGGTTGGCTTGTAGGCGATACGTGCCCGCTCGCTCGTCGCTGTTGTCACGGATCAAATCAATCGACACTCGCTCAAGCGGCAGTTGGCGCTGTTTGGCATACATCATCACCGTGATGGCCTTACACGCTGCCAAGGCGCTATCAAACAAATCGTGTGGATCAGGTGCGCTATCATGCCCACCAGCGGCCTCGCTGCCATCGGCAAACCATGTGTGCTCGCGTCCCTCGATGCGTTGGCGTAGCTCACCGTTTTGTTCGGTTTCTAAATGCAAAGTCAGCATGATTTATGCCTGCTTGGTGGTTTGGATAAAGCTGAGCAAATGACTCGCAACCTGTTGCAGTTGTTGGGCACTTCGTGCATCCGTCAGTGTGCCGTTGTCGGCAAATGCGCTCGCTGCACCACCCAACGCAAACTGTTCTGGAATCACCCACGCACCCAAATTGGTCAGCAACTGGCGCACATGATTGAGGCTGCGCATGCCGCCGAGTCCACCCGGTGAGGCAGACAACAAAGCGGTGGCTTTGTGTTTAAAAATACTCATGCCATCAAAGTCACTGCTTTTGCGTGACATCCAGTCAATCGTGTTGATCAAGAGTGGTGTAGGTAAGCCGTTGTATTCAGGCGATACAATCAATAAACCATCATGCTCGGTGAGCAAACGCTGTAGCGCAATCGCGTTGTCTGGTAATCCTGATGTGGCCTCTAGATCGCCATCGTAGAGTGGCAATTCGTACAAATGGGGGTTGATCAGGGTGCAGCTTGCGCCAAGTGCGCTGAGCTGCTGCTCGGCAGCTTGTGCCAATTGCTGATTAAGGGATTCACGGCGTTGGCTTCCCACCAAAATTAAAATACGCGGACTGGTCATGATGGCTCCTTGTGAGATGTGTGAATTGATCATGCCGCAATCAACGCGCTGTTTTGTCTCAAAGATGTGAAAACATTCTGTAGAATTGCCACATCAC
>CALFYA010000136.1 GCA_937952925.1 uncultured Moraxellaceae bacterium | reverse complement strand
GGGTATCTGAGCAGAGAATGCCCTGAATGGATACCGGCAGGCCACGCGTGCGAGCAAAGGGTGCGTCATCAACACCAAGCACACGGATTTTTTTGCCGAGGCGTAGAGATTCAGCCAGTGGTCGCATCTGTCGCCCCAAAAACAAAAGCGGCACAAGCCGCTTTGTTTGTTTTCATTGTTGATTAACGATTGAAACCGTCATCATCAAATGAAGGCTGGTAGTTTTGTTCTAGGTGTTGCAAATGCTCATGCATGGCGCGTTCGTGCTGAATACGTTGGTAAATTTCTTCACGATGTACAGCCACTTCTTTGGGGGCGTTGACACCAATACGGACTTGGTTACCTTTGACGCCCAAGACGGTCACACTGACTTCATCTCCGATCATCAGAGTTTCCCCGACACGGCGGGTCAGGATTAGCATAGGTGTTCTCCTTGTTCCTTCATATTTCGGCTCACCGACCTGTACGCAGTATGGCGTAAAGTTGGTAGCAACAACAGTCCTTCTTGCGCTATTTTGTGTGCGGGTCAATCATTTGACCAACCCGCAAGCAGACAGCACGATTAGGCTTGTGCGCGGCTTTCGCCGGTTGCGCGATCCAGACCAAATGCGGTATGCAACGAACGCACCGCCAGCTCCAGATACTTCTCATCGACCACCACCGAGATTTTGATCTCACTGGTCGAAATCATTTGGATGTTAATGCCTTCGTTGGCGAGTGCGGTAAACATCTGGCTTGCCACCCCCGCGTGTGAACGCATGCCTACACCCACAATCGATACCTTGACGATGCTGTCGTCGCCGGTCACTTCACGCGCACCAATGTCTTGACCAATGGTGTGGAGCAAATTCAGGGCTTTTTTGAAGTCACCCCGATTGACGGTAAAGGTGAAGTCGGTTGTACCATCGGCAGACACGTTTTGCACGATCATGTCGATTTCGATGTTGGCTTCACCGATCGGTGACAAAATGCGCGAGGCAATACCGGGTTGATCTGGTACACCACGCACGGTCAATTTGGCTTCGTCGCGGTTGAATGCAATGCCAGAGATGATGGGCTGTTCCATGGTGTTTTCCGATTCAGTAGTGATCAAGGTACCAACAGTGGTCTTAAATTGTTCGTCAAATGCGCCGTCTTCGGGGTTATCAAAACTCGACAACACGCGCAAGGGCACTTGGTATTTACCCGCAAATTCAACCGAGCGAATCTGCAAGACTTTGGAGCCAAGGCTCGCCATTTCAAGCATTTCTTCAAAGGTAATACGGTCGAGTTTTTTGGCTTTGGGCGCAACCCGTGGATCGGTGGTATACACACCATCGACATCGGTGTAGATCTGGCATTCGTCGGCTTTGAGCGCTGCGGCAAGCGCCACACCAGTGGTGTCTGAACCGCCACGACCCAAGGTGGTGATGTTGCCATCTTCGTCCACGCCTTGGAAACCTGCCACGATCAACACCATACCGGCATCGAGATCACGGCGCATGCTGCCATCGTCAATCGATTGGATACGGGCTTTGGTGTAGGATTTATCGGTGCGGATACCGACCTGACCACCGGTGCATGAGCGGGCTTCTACACCAATCGACTTGAGCGCCATCGCCAGCATGGCAATGGTGACTTGCTCGCCGGTCGAGACCATTTGGTCGAGTTCGCGGGGATCAGGGTTTTCGGTGATTGCTTTGGCAAGGCCGAGCAAACGGTTGGTTTCCCCACTCATCGCCGACACCACCACCACCACTTGGTGACCGTGATTGTGCCAACGCTGCACGCGACGGGCGACATTGAGGATACGTTCTGGCGTGCCCATTGAGGTGCCGCCGTATTTTTGGACAATCAGTGCCATATTTACGCCATGTTCAACAAGTGATATTCATGCCCAAGTCGTGATGCTTGGGCATACGATTACGCGAGTTTGCTCGCAATCCACTCAGGCAATGCGGCAACCACAGTTGCATAATTGTCTGAAAGCGGCGCACCGCCTTGGGCAGAGTCGGGTTTGCCACCGCCTTTGCCACCGAGTTGACCTGCCAAATGGCTGATGATCTCACCGGCTTTGATCTTGCTGGTCTGCGCTGCACCTACGTTCGCCATCAAGCTGACTTTGTCGCCATCGGTCGCGGTCAGCACAATCACGCCATCCGACAGGCGTGATTTGACACTATCCATCAAGTTGCGCAGGGTTTTGCCATCCATGCCATCCACGCTACTGACCAACACGCGCACACCATTGATCTCTTTGGCATCGGCGACCAGTTCAGCACTTTGTGCCGAGGCCAGCTTCTGATTGAGGCGCTCGATTTGTTTTTCAAGCTCGCGGGTGCGCTCAAAGGTCGCCACCACACGGTCAAACACTTGATCGCGGCTGGTTTTGGTCAAGCTGCTGAGCTGCGCCACTTGCTGATCGGCTTGTTGCACATAGCTCAAGGCTTTGAGGCCAGTCACCGCTTCAATGCGGCGAATACCGGCGGCAATACCGGCTTCGCTGGTGATTTTAAACAGGCCGATATCACCCGTGCGTGCCACGTGCGTGCCGCCACACAGCTCAATCGAGAACTCATGCTCGTCGGTTTTGTTGCCCATCGCCAATACGCGCACCGAGTCGCCGTATTTTTCACCAAACAAGGCCATCGCGCCGCGTGCTTTGGCGGCGTCCATGCTCATCTCTTCGGTGCTGACTGCGGTGTTTGCCAAGATTTCGGTATTGACCACCTGTTCAATCTGGCGCAGTTGTTCGGCGCTCACCGGTTGGTCGTTGCCAAAGTCAAAGCGCAACACTTCGCTGGATACCAGCGAGCCTTTTTGACTGACATGCTCACCCAACACTTGACGCAAGGCTGCGTGCAACAAGTGAGTCGCCGAGTGATTGCGCGCCGTGGCTGCACGCAGATCGGCTTTGACTTGCGCCTGTACGGTTTGGCTGGCATGGATTTGACCCATGGTGACCAAGCCTTGATGCACAATCGCGCCACCAGATTTTTTGGTGTCTTGCACTTCAAAAATACCGTTGTCGCCGGTCAGCACGCCGGTATCACCGACCTGCCCACCGCTTTCGGCATAAAACGGGGTGCGATCCAGCACGATCAAGCCTTCGTCGCCTTCGCTTAAGCTGTCTACCGCAACGCCGTCTTTATATAAGGCGATGATTTGGCCTTGACCAGCAGTACCTGTGTAGCCATCAAAGTTTGAGGCAGTATCAACTTTGACGATGCTGTTGTAGTCAACCGTGAATTTGCCGGATTCACGGGCGCGGCGTTTTTGCTCTGCCATTTCCGCTGCAAAACCCGCTTCATCTACAATCAAACCACGCTCACGCGCAATATCTGCTGTTAAATCGAGAGGGAAGCCATAAGTGTCATAAAGTTTAAATGCAGTCGAACCATCTATGTGAGGTCTAAAAGCACTAGGTATACGACTAATCACCCATAAAGCAAGCGGGACGTAGTATTGATAGATACGTGTTCCGGAGGAATTAGTTTTGGCTCCCCAATCATTCGTATCTTCATAGATATATTGTGAGCTTGAGTCTGTTGCGACGATCACTCTACCACGCTGATTTGTATGAGCTCGGGCAGAAAAAGAAGTACCGCCTGTAGACTCTAAAGTAATTTCTCCAA
>CALFYA010000135.1 GCA_937952925.1 uncultured Moraxellaceae bacterium | reverse complement strand
GCGTCAATGCGCAAGGACACAAACAGTTTCTGGCGATTGAGGACGGTGTTCGGGAATCAACCCAGAGTTGGCGCGAGGTGCTGTTGGGACTCAAAGGACGTGGCATGAATTGCCCGCAGCTTGCGATTGGTGACGGAGCAATGGGGTTCTGGTCGGCGCTTGATGAAGTGTATCCGCAGAGCAAACAACAACGCTGCTGGGTACACAAGACGGCAAACGTACTGAACTGTGTGCCCAAATCGGTGCAACCCAAGGTCAAAGATGCGCTACATCAGATCTGGCAGGCAGACACGCAAAGCAATGCGCATCAAGCGTTTGACCGCTTTGAGCAGCTGTTTGCTGCCAAATACCCCAAGGCTATGCAATGCTTGCAGAAGGACAAAGATGAGCTACTGGCGTTCTATGAGTTTCCAGCGATGCACTGGCAAAGCTTACGGACGACCAATCCGATTGAGTCTACCTTTAGCACGATTCGTCACCGCACCAAACGCGCCAAGGGTTGTTTATCGCGGGATGGGATGTTGCAGATGATGTTTAAGCTGGGGCAATGTGCCGAGCAGAACTGGCGACGTTTACGCGGCTTTGAAGACCTGAACAAAGTCATCACAGGCGTCAAGTTTAAAGATGGAATGGAAATCAAACAGAACGCCGCTTAAGTTGGCTGAACACCAGATTTGACAATAGCTCGCCGCAGAGCGGCATCTTGTCAATTGGCTAGGCCGCAACCAGCGGGAAGGTGCAGAGATTAGTGGTCTTTTGCAAACTGTTGGCTTTTACGGTGATGCCGATACGTCAAAACGTGTGGCGCATTGGGCATATCAGCAGGCGTTACAGCAAGGAGCGATGTTGTGGGTCGGAGGCAAGCTTCTGAAACAGGCTGATATAAACGTCATGTCACTTTTTTGCGATGATTGATTTTGATGCTAGGACAGAGCGCGTCTTTAATTATTACAGCAGACATACTTGCCAGCCTGAGTTTTATTCATGACGCGCTCTTGTATTGGAGTGAAATCCCTTAAGATCGATTGATTACAAGAAGACTTTTCCGAGCTCTAGTACTAGCGACATGTAATAAACAACGCTCATTGGTCAGCAGGTCAGCAACCACACCAGAGTCTTCCTGTTTAGCATATTCATGGGCATATTTTTCAACACCTTGATATCCTGCAATACATACGATGTTGAATTCCAATCCTTTAATACGATGCATTGTTGCCAGCCTGACACCTTCTTTCGTCTGATCGTCTGGTGTGTCTCTGTCGAGTTTGAGAAGTGGAATCTGTTTAGCGAGTAGAATTCGCTCATATTCTTGCAACTCATTGTTGGTCCGCGTGGTGATACAAAATTGAGATAATGGCTCATTCATCAGCTTTAACAAATCAATCATTTTTTCAATTTGTTTCATATCATCGGAAAGTTGCGTTGATTCAATAACCTTAGGGAGATCACCGTGCATAAGAGATTTATAGCCCTTCAAGCTCCCAGCCTCACCATCTAACTCTTCAATCAAACAGTTTTCGAGCTGCGCACAAGCCCATTTCCTCACTTCATCAGTGGTTCGATAATTGATTTTTAACGTCCGCGCACGTCCAACCACATCAATACCGACTCGACTTAATACGACTTTGTGACGATAAATGCGCTGATGAGCATCACCAACGATAAATAAATCGTTTGGTTGAGCAGGTATAGCTGCGCGTATCAGTTGATATGCAGCTGCACTGATATCCTGACATTCATCAATAATCATGCAGCGGATCCCTAGTGAATCGATGCCTTTGGCCAATAAATCACGAGCATCCAAGAAAGCTTCTTCAGGTTCTTTAAGATTTTTAGCATAAAGCTGAGCGCGATATTCTGCGAATACAGGCCAAATTGCACGACGCTGAGTGCGTCCAAGCTGTGCACCTCGACCAAGTCGGCTGGCACGCATATACTCTTCAGCTGTGCTGCAACCTTGAGGCATCACTACACGCTCGTACTCAGCCCGGTAAAAATGTGTGTTTAGATCGATGTCCGCAGGTGCAACGGTGATCGCGTTATCCCACAATTGGCGTCTGATTTGTTCATCGTAAAGTAGATCAAACTTGTAGCCAAAACGACGCAAAACACTCAACGCCCACTGATCAGTGTTGAGGACTTGAATTTTATCCAGTTCTTGAGGTGTACACAGTAAAGCCAAATGCTGGCGAATATCCTCGGCAAGCGTCCGCGTATATGTCATAAATAAGATCGGTTTGCCCGCAAGGTTGCGGTACTGGCGTGCTAAATAAGCAGCCCTGTGCATGGCAACCACTGTCTTGCCAGTTCCTGCACCGCCACTCACTCTGACTGGACCACTCCAATCACGTTGAATCAGTTTCTTTTGGCTTGGATGTAAGAAGATTCTCCAATGCTCAAGTGGTGCAGACATCAGGGCTTCTAAATCACTATCATCAGATAAGACCACAAAGTGTCGTTGTGTTTGTAGATGATCTAAAGCCGTAGCATAGTCCGTCACATCAACCGATACAGCCTCATCCAAGCCAGCCACAATCGCATCGTAGGAGTCTCCGGCCATATACATAAACAAGGCTTCATATGCCACGTCTGGCAAGCGATTCTGAATCTGATCAAGGTCAGATTCATCTTGCACCTGACGCACGGCTGTGAGTAGCTCATCAGGTACGCCAAGTTTACGAATTTCTCGATCTTTGAGCGCATCAAACACGCCTTTTGCTAACGGTTTGGTCGATGGAGTAAGCTGCTCAACGTGCTCAGCACTGTACTCTGCCACGCTATATACTTGTAAGCTGCCAACATCAGGATGCACAGATACCCGATGTCGTCTGGCCCATTGATACGCGTCATCATGATGATCAACCCACAGCAGGCAATACACTTGCCCCTGATCAGGCTTGAGCACAATCCCACGTATATCTTGGTTGATGCGCACCGAATGAATATTGGCATCTGCTGCCAGATGAATTTTTTCGTAATTGATACCTGAAGCCATTGGGTTCTGACGAAATTTTGTCAAAAAACTGAGCACAGCACTTTGATGCTCTCGGGTTAAACGCGAGAACGCACGCATAAAATCGTCTGAGATCGCAACCTTTGGATTCAGGTTCATGAATTCACCTTGTTTATCATGGATATGATTTGTTCAACACAAAGCTGTGGCGTGAAGACTACAGTTAACCAACCCTGCTGAGTCCACAAGGCCTCGATTGCTGTTGTTGAGTCTAGCAATATCACCACACGCTGATCGGGCCACGCTAGCTCCGCCTCAGCCACTACACGTTGGTGATGATCCAACAACTCAAAACCTACTAGAGGTACAGGAGCACCTGCTGCTGCCAACGCTATCAGTACGTCTTGAACTGCTGAATCAGCCACCTCAAACACGCCTAACCACTCGGGGTGTACTCCACTCACCTCATGAAAAATCCCTGCATGTTTTAGGCTATCCAACGCTGGCATATTAGCCGTCCCTGCCCAACAATGCGGCAAGTGCAGCATCACATTCATTACTTGCCAGAGTATTTGCCAACTCAATTGGCGCTCTTGCTCTGGGACATGATCAAGATCATTCCAGAAACCACAAAATTGTGGTGCATTTGCCGCAGTCCAAGTGCCTCGCATCAAATCGCGCAGCTGGTCATTATTGGTCTGCATTCGCCACCAGAGCAACGCGCTGCTGATTCGATCTGATTGAATCTGTGGGACACCTGATGGTAACAAATCATGATGCAATAATTGTTGCCAGAATGGATGCTGGTTGATGTCATCTGATAGCGTCATCGGCTGATTCGGGACCTTGGGCTTGCTTAAGCCTACGGCTAATGCGCTAGCCAGACGCTGTATCTGCTGATGAGTAGCTTGTGTCAAACGTGAGTGCAACTGCAAAAAGCTGGGAAGCTCATACCATGTCGCAAGCGCCGCCACGTTTAGAGCGCCTGCCATATGGGTAACGACATGATTTTGTATAGCAGCAGGTAAGATCAGCGATGACCATGTGGACGATGAATGATCTGGGTTGGAATCATGGCACTGTTCAAGGTCACGCCAAGTGAGTGTCCATACTGAAAAACGCCCACTCTTTGCAACCGCCATTCTTTTGGCAAGATCATCAGCGATGCTGTGCTGGTGGTATGTCCAGCCATCGAGAAACA
>CALFYA010000134.1 GCA_937952925.1 uncultured Moraxellaceae bacterium | reverse complement strand
TGCGCCCTTCTTCACTCGCTCACCTTACTTGAGCCAGCCGGTCAACTCACCCAATGCTTGACCGAGCATCGCAGGGTTATCGACGGTTTTGACACCTGCCGCTTGCAGTGCAGCAAATTTCTCAGCGGCAGTGCCTTTACCACCGGAGATGATCGCACCGGCATGACCCATCCGCTTACCGGCAGGTGCAGTCACACCCGCAATGTACGACACCACAGGCTTGGTCACATTGGCTTTGATAAACTCAGCCGCTTCTTCTTCGGCTGAACCACCAATTTCACCGACCATGATGATCGCTTCGGTTTGTGGATCGTTTTGGAACAAAGCCAGCGCATCGATAAAGGTCATACCAGGGATGGGGTCGCCGCCAATCCCGATACAGGTCGATTGACCAAAGCCCAGATCAGTGGTTTGCTTGACCGCTTCATAGGTCAAAGTACCCGAACGCGAGACAATGCCAACTTTACCGGGCAAGTGGATGCTACCCGGCATAATGCCGATCTTGGATTGACCAGGGGTGATCACGCCAGGGCAGTTTGGCCCCACCATGCGCACGCCGCCTTTTTGCAAGATGTACTCTTTGACAAACAGCATGTCGAGGGTGGGCACGCCTTCGGTGATACACACCACCAGCTCAATGCCTGCGTCTACCGCTTCCAAGATCGCGTCTTTGCACAGCGATGCAGGCACATAAATCACCGAGGCCGTAGCACCAGTTTTTTCGACCGCTTCTTTGACCGTGTCAAATACGGGCAAGCCAAGGTGCGTGGTGCCGCCTTTACCTGGGGTGACGCCACCGACCATCTGGGTGCCGTACTCAATGGCTTGCTGGGTATGCAAAGTGCCTTGGCTACCGGTGATGCCTTGGCAGATGACCTTAGTGTTTTTGTCGATTAATACGCTCATCATGGTCTCCTTAGGCGTTTTTGGCGTCGGCAGCAACTTTGACAACCAGCTCACCGGCTTCGTTGAGCGAGGCGGCTGGGGTGAGGTTCAGACCGGAGTCACGCAGTTTTTGCGCGCCAAGGGCTGCATTGTTGCCTTCCAAACGCACCACGACGGGGACTTTCACGCCAACGTCTTTCACGGCTTCGATGATGCCTTCAGCAATCATGTCACAGCGCACGATACCGCCGAAAATGTTGACCAATACCGCTTCAACCGCCGAGTCAGACAAGATGATTTTGAATGCTTCGGTCACACGCTCTTTGGTCGCACCACCGCCCACATCCAAGAAGTTGGCCGGTTGACCGCCTTTGAGCTTGATGATGTCCATGGTTGCCATCGCAAGGCCAGCACCATTGACCATACAGCCGATGTTGCCTTCGAGTGCGACGTAGTTGAGTTCCCACTCGGCGGCTTGACGCTCACGATCATCGATCTGGCTGGGATCATCCATCGCTTTGAGGTCAGGGTGACGATACAAGGCGTTGGAGTCGATCACCACTTTGGCGTCCAGACAGAACAAGTCGCCGTCGGCTTTGATCACCAGTGGGTTGATCTCCAGCAATGCCAGATCTTCTTCGACAAACATTTTGGCCAATTTTTGGAAAATGTCGGCAAATTGACGGGTTTGTTTGGCATTGAGGTTCAATTGCCCTGCAATGTTACGCGCTTGGTAAGCCTGTGCGCCAATCAGCGGATCAATCGCAATTTTCAGGATTTTTTCGGGGGTGTTGTGTGCCACGTCTTCGATGTTGACGCCACCTTCGGTGGAAGCCATAAACACCACTTTACGGGTGGCACGATCCACTACTGCGCCCAAATACAATTCTTTGGCGATGTCTACAGGGGTATCGACCAAGATTTTGTTGACCGGTTGACCTTTGGCGTCGGTTTGGAAAGTGACGAGGTTGGTGCCGAGTTTGTCTTTGGCAAACTGCTCGACTTCATCCAAGGTTTTGACCAGCTTCACACCGCCCGCTTTACCGCGACCGCCTGCATGGACTTGAGCCTTGACCACATACAAACCACCGCCAATTTGCTCGGCGGCTGCACGCGCTTCTTCAGGGGTGCTTGCCACGATACCAGTGGTGACAGGCAGGCCATATTTGGCAAACAGTTGTTTGCCTTGATATTCATGCAGATTCATGGGTGTACCTTGTATGATCCCAGACAGGAGTTTACATCAGGCTGAGGATCTCTCAGCCTGATGGTTTATTTGCGTTTGCGTTGGATGGCGTGAATCGCACGACCATCGACAGCGAGCGCGGCTTCATGCACCACTTCCGACAAGGTCGGATGGGCAAAGGTCATCAGTTGTAGATCTTCGACACTCGATACAAATTCAAGTGCGATCATGCCCTGATGCACGATGTCACCGGCGTTGGCGCCAATCACATGCATACCCAGCAGTCGATCGGTTTTGGCATCGGCGACAAATTTGACAAAACCAGCGGTTTCGTTGGCAGCGAGTGCTCGACCATTGACCGCAAAGGCAAATTGACCAGACTTGACGTCAATGCCTTGTTCTTTGGCGGCTTCTTCGGACAGACCCACCCATGCCACTTCAGGCGAGGTGTAAATCACGCCAATGATGGTGTCGTAGTTGACCTGCGCCGCATGACCATGCATACGCTCGACCACCATCATGCCCTCTTCCATCGCTTTGTGGGCGAGCATCGGGCCACGGACTAAATCGCCAATCGCATACACGCCATCGACCGAGGTCAGGCAGTAGTCATTGACTTGGATTTGACCGCGTTCATTGACCGCCACACCGCTATCTTCGGCGAGCAATCCTTCGGCGTAGGCTTTACGACCCACACACACGATCAGGCGATCAAACTCAGCGGTTTTGTCTTCGCCGCCTTGGTGGTAGCTGACCACCACGCCGCTATCGGTGACTTGTGTACCGGTGACTTTGGCACCCAGTTGGATGTCTAGACCTTGTTTTTTCAGGGTCTTTTGGGTTTCTTTGGCCAGTAGTTTGTCGAGCATCGGCAAGAAGCTGTCGAGTGCTTCAAACACGGTGACTTCTGCACCCAAGCGACGCCACACGGAGCCTAGCTCTAGGCCAATCACGCCTGCGCCAATCACGCCCAAGCGTTTGGGCACGTCGCCAAACTCCAGCGCACCGGTCGAATCGACGATACGGTCTTGGTCAACGGGCGCGACAGGAATATTGATGGGGACTGAGCCAGACGCCAAAATCACGTTTTTGGCGGAGATGTCTTCGGCAGGGCTGCCATCGAGTGGGGTGAACTCCACCACTTTGCCCGCTTTGAGTTTGCCGGTGCCTTGTAGCCAGACGATGCCGTTGCCTTTGAGCAACGCGGCGACGCCTGAGGTGAGGCCATCGACCACTTTGTCTTTGCGTGCCAACATGGTGGACAGATCAAAGCTAACGTCGCCGGTGCTGATGCCATGTACCGCCAAATCATGCACAGTGGCTTCATAGCGGTGTGAGGAGTCCAGTAGCGCTTTGGAAGGAATACAGCCGACGTTGAGGCAAGTACCACCCAGTGAAGGTTTGCCTTTGTGGACGCGTTTTTCGATACAGGCGACTTTCATGCCGAGCTGTGCGCCACGGATGGCCGCTTCATAACCGGCAGGGCCGCCGCCAATCACGACCAAATCAAATTGTTGGGACATACGGAATCATCCTCCTTTTGTCCATCTAAACCAGTGGGCGAGCGCAATCACTCGCCCCGTGAAACCTTACAAATCGAGCAATAGCAAGGATGGATCTTCCACCAATTCTTTGATGGTGACCAAGAAGCTGACCGCTTCTTTGCCGTCGATCAGGCGATGGTCATACGACAGCGCCAAATACATCATTGGCAAAATCACCACTTGACCATTGACTGCCATCGGGCGCTCTTGAATTTTGTGCATGCCCAAAATCGCAGTTTGTGGCGGGTTCAAAATCGGCGTGGACAGCAATGAACCAAACACCCCACCGTTACTGATGGTGAAGGTGCCACCGGTCAAATCTTCAATGCCGAGCTTGCCGTCACGCGCTTTTTTGCCGTAGTCGAGGATGTTTTTCTCGACTTCGGCCAAGTTCATGCGGTCGGTATCACGCAGCACGGGCACCACCAAACCGCGATCTGACGATACCGCCACACCGATGTCGTAGTAGCCGTGATAAACGATGTCATTGCCATTGATCGAGGCATTCACCGCAGGGAAGCGCTTGAGCGCTTCAGTGGCTGCCTTGACAAACAACGACATAAAGCCCAAACGCACGCCATGACGTTTTTCAAAACGCTCTTGGTAGTTTTTGCGCATGTCCATCAACGGCTTCATGTTGACTTCGTTGAAGGTGGTCAACATGGCGGTTTGTTGGCTCGCTGCGAGCAGACGCTCAGCCACTTTGGCACGCAAGCGGGTCATCGGCACGCGCTTTTCCACGCGCTCACCCACCGCCACCGACAGAGCGGTTGGCGCAACGGGAGCTGGCGCAGCAGCAGGTTTTGGGGCGCTCAGGTGAGTGGCGACATCTTCTTTGGTGACGCGACCACCACGACCTGTCCCTGCAATATCCGCAGGATTCAAGCCGTTTTCAGCCACAGCTTTGCGTACTGCAGGGCTTTGATCGGCAGCAACTGGTGCATCCTGACGCGCCACAATTGGCGCAGGACCCGCTTGGGTTTGCTCGGCTTGGGCTTGCTGAGGTGCAGTGGCAGCGCCTGAACCTGCACTAAATGACGCGAGGACTTCAGCCGACAACACGGTGTCGCCTTCATTTTTGAAGATTTCGGTCAGCACGCCATCGGCCGGTGCAACCACTTCAAGCACGACTTTGTCGGTTTCAATATCCGCCAATACTTCATCGCGGCTGACTGGCTCGCCGACTTTTTTATGCCATGTGGCGACGGTGCCATCTGCAACGGATTCCGGAAATACCGGCGCCTTGATTTCAGTTGCCATCTCAGGATTCTCCTTGCTGTTCGGTTTGGATGCCTAGCGCATCAATAATCAAGTCACTTTGTTGAGCGGCATGCAGATACGGTGAACCACACGCCGGTGCTGCTGAGGCAGGACGACCTGCAAAGCTCAGCTTCATGTCTGCACTCAGCACAAAGGCGTAGATGCGCGGTGCAATAAACAGCCAAGCGCCTTGGTTTTGGGGTTCTTCTTGACACCACACCACCCGACGAGCGTTGGGGTACTTGAGGATCTCTTTTTGAATACACGCTTCAGGATAGGGATACAACTGCTCAATCCGCACAATCGCGACATTATCCAAGCCTTGCTCACGACGCTTTTCCAAGAGATCGTAATAGACCTTGCCACCACACAAAATGACGCGATCGACCTTGTGGGGATCTAGCGGATCAATCTCGCCAATCACGGTTTTAAAGCCGCCTTGGGTCAATTCGCTCAAATCGGATAC
>CALFYA010000133.1 GCA_937952925.1 uncultured Moraxellaceae bacterium | reverse complement strand
TGCGCTCAGCATCCCTGCAAAGAGCAAGAGCAACCGCTTAACTGACCAGCATTACACCACACGGTGCGCTTTTTTGGCCTTGGCGATTAAGCAGAAACTTTACGCGCTGGCAATTTTTCACGGATACGTGCGGACTTACCGGTACGATCGCGCAGGTAGTACAGCTTGGCACGACGCACGTCACCACGACGTTTCACGGTAATGCTGGCAACGACTGGGGAGTGAGTTTGGAAAACACGCTCAACACCCACACCATTCGAAATTTTACGAACGGTAAACGCTGAGTTCAGGCCACGATTTTTGATTGCAATCACGACGCCTTCAAATGCTTGCAGACGCTCACGATCACCTTCTTTGACTTTGACTTGGACGATCACAGTGTCGCCTGGTGCAAAAGTCGGCAAATCGGCTTTCAATTGTGCTTGTTCAACGGCTTGAACTAAAGGATGCTTGCCACTCATGGCTTAACTCCAAATGCTGCGATCAGATTGATCGCTGGGGACAGAGGCTAAAGGCGCATATCTCCCGTTACGTATGTCTTGATTACTCAAGACGTTTGATCGGACGATGGATTTGAGTCAGTCGCCACTGACTGTGCGATCTCTTTGAGCCAGCGTTGCTGCTGTTTCGTCAAGACCACACCTTGAACCAACTCTGGCCGACGTGCCAAAGTCCGCTCATAGCGACGCAAAAAGCGCCATTTTTCAATATTGAGATGATGACCACTGCGCAGTACCTCTGGCACTACTAAGCCCTCAAACACCAACGGTTTGGTGTAGTGTGGGCAATCAAGCAACCCATCGACAAACGAATCTTGCTCTGCGGATGCATCGTCACCCATCACCTCCGGAATCCGCCGGATCAGGCTATCCATCAGCACCATCGCGGGCAGCTCGCCACCGGTTAGCACATAATCGCCAATCGACCACTCTTGATCGACATAACGCGCAATCAGGCGTTCGTCAATTCCTTCGTAGCGACCGCACAGCAAAATCAGCCCTTGATGGGGGGTCAGTTGCTGCACACCAGACTCAGACAACGTCTGACCTTGTGGTGATAAATACACCACGGGCACATCGGTGAGTCCTGCGGCGACTGCTAGCGCTTTGGCATGTGCAATCGCTTTGGCCAGCGGCTCTGCAAGCATGACCATACCAGGCCCGCCCCCAAAGGGACGATCATCCACACGGCGATAGGCATCTTCAGTGAAGTCCCGCGGATTGATGCAATGCAACACCGCTTGCTGTCGTGCGATGGCTCGGCCGGTAATCCCAAAATCCCGCAGTGCAACAAACATCTCAGGAAACAGGCTAATGACGGCAAACCACATGAGTGAGGCTCCTGATCTTCATGGCACGATCCTAGATTGCTAGGTCGTGTGATCAGCGATCAGTAATCAACACCCCAATTGACGTCCATCCGCTGTGCAGTCAGATCAATCTGTTGCACGGTGGACGGATGCCAAGGAATCCAGCGTTCTTCTTGGTCTACACTGCCTTTGCAGGGTTTGACCACCATCACATCATTGGCACCGGTTTCAAACAACTCTGCAATCGTACCGAGAAGCACAGCAGCTTGATCAGACGATGCAGACAAACCATAAACCGACAAGCCAATCAGGTCAGACCAGTAATACTCATCTTGACCCGCTTGTGGCAGTTGAGATTTGGACATCCACAGCACTGTGCCGGTCATCTTTTCGGCAGCAGTACGATCAGGGATTTCGGCCAACCGAGCCACCACGCCACGACCTTGGGTACGCCAGCGCTTGACGGTCAGTGTTGACCAACCTTGAGCGGTTTGAATCCACCACGGTTGATAATCAAACACATTGGCCATGGGGTCGGTATCTGAATACACCCAGATCCACCCCTGAATCCCATATGGAGCACGCAATTGACCAACACGCACCAAATCTTGTGGTGGGGCAAGTGTCTCCATGGATATCAACTCAACCACAAATCAGTTAGGCAGTGGCTTTGGCGTTTTGAGCAGCCAAGGCAGCAACACGCTCAGAAGGTTGTGCACCTTGAGCAACCCAGTGGTTGTAGCGGTTGGTGTCGAGGCGGACTTTTTCAGCATTGCCTTGAGCGGTAGGGTTGAAAAAACCGATACGCTCAATGAAACGACCATCACGTGCATTGCGGCTATCAGTCACAATCACTTGATAGAATGGACGCTTTTTGGCACCACCACGAGCGAGACGAATTACGACCATGACAAACTCTCTTCAAAAAAGGAATTCGGGCCGATGGCCCAAAAAGGCGGATATTTTACGACAAAAAATATCCAAACGAAAGCGAATTGGTTGATTAGTTGTCTTTCCATGACGAACTTGCCGTCAGGCCACAACTTGACGCCCCTTTTGTCCAACAGCGCCAACCTTGATCATTTAAGCGAATTTGACCATCATCTTTTTGGCGCTTGCCACCAATGGGTGATGCATCAAGTGTCCATGTGTCTGCGCGGCCATCGTTGTTGGAATCAGTGACACTTAAACTCAAATCATACAAGGGTTTATCCTTGGGAAATTTGGTATTGCCATAGATTTGTGGATTGCTAAGAGATGCACCTTCATAGCTCCGATTGGCGGCTTGATAAGTGGCCATTTTTTGAGCAATTTCAGTCATTGCAGACTGCATATCCACCCGATTACCTTTGATCACATACGCTTGGTAGCTAGGCACCGAAATTGCCAACAAAATCCCCAAAATCAGCACGGCGATCAGGAGCTCAAGGAATGTAAATCCCTTGGTATATGAATATTTTAGATTACGCATCACCTGATTCCTCTACCACAACTCGTTTGCCGTTCCTGTGCCACAGTTGACACTATTAATGCTGAGTGTTGATTTGGTCTTACAACGCATCCCTGCACTGGTCAGCATCATATAGTGCGATTTTTTCATCACACCATTGGACAAATTAGGAGAGGCCAACATAAACCATTGTTGACCTTGAGTTGTATTGGGTAACGATGTCGTGCGAATCGCACCATCAACCAATTCAACCTTGTACTTGTAGTTGGATAAGCTGCTGCCTTTAGGCACATAGATGATTTTGTTGTCATCAGACAAGCCATCTTCCAGCGTGTATCCTCGGAATGTCAGGCTTTTGCCCCGATAACGTCCCAAATCCTCCCCAATCGCCAGCATCATGGCTTGAGCTTCTGATTGGGCAGCACGCCTTGCATACTCTTCATAACTTGGTAAGGCGATGGTTGCGAGAATCGCAACCATCACCACCACAGTCATCATCTCCAGCAGGGTAAAACCCTGCTGCTTGATTGATGTACGCATGTTACTTCACCTTGTTTGGGTTAGGTTGTTTTTCAAACCACCGTTGAGGAATCAAGGTTTTTGGTGTCTCAAAGATCCGCAACTGATCAGCTGTACCTGAGTCAACACCATTATTGCCAGTCTTGGTGACGCCTTCTTGGTTGAAGATAATACGGCGTGTTGCAGCACTACTATCATCCGCACCAATCGACACCCCTTGAATCCCTGCACCAATCTTGAATTCATAGTAACCCGATGATGGCAACTGACATTCCGCACCATTGGCCAGACCATATGGCAGGCAATAGCGACGGACATTGGTTTCACCCGTGACCCGTGCAGAACAATTATCTGTGACCGTGGTTTGGACATCAGGGTTGTAGATGGTGGCATACAGGTCACCATTGAGGGCAATCAACTCATCATAGCCCTTCAGTGCACCAGTGATTGAGCCAGTCAGATCGTAGTACCAGCCTTCTTTACGCTCAGGACGATCCGCACCCAACATAATGGATTTGTTGACCGAGTTGGTTTGTGGGCTCACTTGCATATCGGATAGGCCAATATCTTTGCTTTCAAGTTTGCTTTCAGGCAGGGTGTACAGATCTGCCTTGACCACATCCCGATCAAACAAGCCATAAACACGGTTGTTATTGGGGCGAGTGATGCCATCACCACCTTTGTTGGTAGCCAGCACATCAAGCGGTGAGCTGCGGTCGCCTGATGCGACATTGACCATCAAGAAACGCTCAACCCCTTCATCATGCACACTCACCGCTGGTGCTTCATAGAAACGTGGATTGTGTTTGTTGTTGGTACCAACGTTCATCAAACGCACCACACGTTTGACCATCGCACTGGTATTGCTGGCCTTGAGCTGTGACTGGTTATCAATATCGACTCGGAACACTTGACCACCCAAGTCGGCAAAGTAAATGTGATCACTCAAACCATCTGCATCACGGTCGGTCACATTGACGCGGCCAGTGATACTGTGTACCAAGCTGCTGTTGTTGGTTGAAGCGCCTGTATCACTGGTCCACCACAACCGTTGACCGGTTTGTGCATCAATAATATACACCGCATTGCCCTGCGCTTTACTCTTGCCACTACAACCAACCAAATCTTCGGCATCAGTGGAGTTGAGTGCAAACTCTGGGTTTTCATAACACATATCATAGCCACCAGGCACAATCATGACCTTGGTACGCTTCTTGTTGTAACGAATGGTGGTGATCACAGGCTTCGCCCAGGTTTGACCCATCCGGCTAAAATCGGCCTGATCTGAACCAATTCTAAACAGCATCTGTGGGCTGCTCAGATTTTTGAGATTAAAGCCATAATAGCTACTACCGCCCATCCGCAACCCACCGTAGACATTGAGGAATTTGGCCTCAAAACGGTTGCTGTTGCGGTTGAGGACATAGGTAGGATCAACAATCCAAGGTGCATCTACCCCATAGACCGGTGCAGGGCTACCCGTTGCTCCGAGTTTGAGACCATTACCTTGCGATTTGACCAACTCTCTGGGCAAAAATGCAAAGACTTCAACCCCAGTCTTGGCATTGACCACATGCAGCATGCCATCCAAAGAACCAAACATCACAAAATCTTGGCGTGAAGTATCTTCTTCGGAGGGTTTGGTCACACTACTGGCACTGTAGGTCATCAGGGTTGGTGTGGAATGCACCACTCCGCCCAACACTTTGTATGGTGTGGTTGGTGGTGTAAGTGATGTTGGTAAGGCCGCAGCCGTTACATCAAGATTGTAACCAATCGCATTGAGCAACAGCAGACGCTCAGGGAGAGTAAAGTTGGTTGCCAGTGGTGCACTTGAATAATTTGCCAAATCGGCGGTCAGACGCACCAGTGTTGTCCCTGTACTATTGGGATTGGTGTAGACCGAGCGGCTTGTCGAGGGTGAGGCTTGTGTAGGTACGGGAATCTGTGCATACATCCCCCCAGCTTGTGTAATCGCTCCATCCGCCGTAGATGTATTGTTCCACAAATCAAACGTGCCCGTCGCAAAGGTACCATTACGATCTGAAAACACCTTGGTGCTGTTTTTGTCTTTTACGGTGCCATTGGCAATTTTGTAGCGCTTGAGATTACCCGGCCACACCAACGCTGCCGTACCCGGTTGTGGCTCCAGCATGGTCAGATAACCATAAGGCTGCAATGTGCTACGGTTGAGCTGGTCTTGTGGAATCACGGTTGAGCCAGTTGGCAGTGGTGGAATTTGGGTTTTGAGATCTGCCGTAAATTGAATGACGCTCTTCACAACATCCTCGGTGGTTTTTCCATTATAAAACCCCCCTTGGCCATATCCACCAGTGCCTGAGTAGGCATCACCCTTGTTGACCTCGCCCCAGTTACAGGCGTTTTTGGCGTCTTGTGCAACACCGCTGGTATTACAGTTGTAGAAAATCCGGTCGATTTTACGACCTTTATCGTTTTCGTAGCTACCTGATTTGGTTTGCATCCCATCAAAGACTGCACCAAAACCAACTACCGCGGTTTTGATTGATACACCTTTAGGATTGTTACTTTTTTCAAGGGCTTGAGCAAAAGAACCGATACATCCCCACGCTCCCGACGAGTCCCCACCACTTAAGCCTGTCCCACAACTAAATGAGGACGCCCCTAGTGCCTTGGCCATCACAGCTGACGCACGTGTGTTGCTTGAACTATTGGGATAACCATCGGTGAGGAAGTAAATCCCCTGACCATTACATTCAGGGTTTTCAGAGTTGCTTGGCAGTGGCGACAAATATTTTGAACCACTCTTGGAGGTGGACACTGAGCTGGCAAAGCCACTGTCATAGCTACCAGTAGAGGCCACTTTGAAATATCGCCACGTGCTGTCTGAGCTATATTCAACGGCTCCTGCAACCGGAGCCGTGTTGACATCGGTTGAGCTATAACTGTTGCAGGCAGCAAAGTTGCTGTTATTAGGATTGCTCCAACCTTGGCATGCACGATATTTGCCTGTGCTTCTGTTGAGCGCATATGCCGTTCGCTCTGTGGCGTAACCATCAGTGGTGGTGCCGAGCATATAAGCGGCAACTTCAGCATAGGCCTGTGCGGATGGTGTCCCCCCGCTGGCCGTCAGTGCCGCCACTGCACTTTTGATGGCACTACGCTGGGTGCTATCAAGCGGTTTGGCTGGTACCAATATCCGTGCGGTACGACCATTACCACTCACGGAATAATGGCCTAGCCCCATCACCACATCATCTTTGAGATCAACCGTGTTGTTCATCAACTGAAACAAGGCATCTTGTACACGCGACAAACGGTCGTAGTACTTCACACCACTTTTAGTACAAAAGCGACGTACATAATTAGGGGATGTACCAGAGTTCTCCGTACTCACTGTGCCGCAAACGCCTGGGTAATCCTCATTAATATAATCTGACCCCATACTACCTGAAGTATCAATCATCAAGGTCAGGGTGGTCGTCCCTGATTTGGACTGTTGATAAACTTCGATGTCGCTGGCCTGTGCCAGTGTGCCACACATGAGTGTTGAGACCGCAACAACGAGTAACTTCGGTTGGAAATGTACTTTTGCCATGACAAAAACTCCGTTTACTTGAGCACGCGTTGTTGAAACAAGGTGGTCAATTGATACTCTTGTACCTGTGTCTTGGCAGGCACGCCATAGCGAGCTAAACAGTCGAGCAAGGTTTCACGCCCCTGATTCTCTGTATCCATGTTGTCATTCGAACGGTTCTCAATACACTCTGACTGCACTGCTGAGAGATCAGCGTCAGACAAACTCGGTAACATGGAGGTGATGTAGGTACGAATACGCTTGACCTCATCAATTTTCGCACCATCATCGTCGGTTTTACGCGGTGCGAACTCAAAGGGCGCATAGTCTTGCGCGCCATCTTGCGGCACCATGACCGCAACTTGTGAGACCACCGCACGCCGTGCGCTGTTGAAGTCTTTGGTCAGATCACAATATCCTGTCCCACGACCATCGACAGAGGTTGCACCATTACCCACCTCATCAGGATCAACGGTTGTCGCATTATTAGAATCTTTTGCGACGGCCGCATCGGTTAGTGGCCGATGGCAGATAAAGATCTCATTACCATCAATGGCTGTGGTTGCTGCAAAGATAATCGGATTTTGCATCGAACCCAAAGCTGCACCTTCTATATTGGTGGCTTGCTCAAGCTTGGCAAACAAACTGTCAGCGGACTGAAACAGTAAGGCATTGACCTGTGAGTTGGTGGCAATATTCAAACTGGTCAAACCTTGCCGGATCGCCAATGCTCCAAGCAAGCTGATCAGCAGTAAGATAAACATCACCGCAATGAGTGCAGATCCCTGTTGTGCTCTCATGATGGACGACCTCCGATGCCATTACGCAATGCGATGGTGGTGGAGTAGACCTGACGGACATACTCGTTGTTTGTTGCTGTGTTGACTTTGACTTTTTGATCAAGCATCACAAATTCTTTGGTGGTGTCAATTTGCTTGCTCTTGGTATTCGCCGTCGATCGGCTCAATACCGACATCTTGACCGAGACAATCCGTGGCCGGCTTGCTTCGGGTAACGTCATATAATCACGAATGCTATAAAACAATTGATTGGTCGAATTATTCGCTTCTGTGCCCAACAACACATGGAAGTGATCAACCCGATTCATCAAGATTTGACCTGCATCACCGTAGTTGACGATAGGCTCTTTGTTGTCTTTGACGTTTTGGGCGTTGTTCAGATTATAACGCCCTGCATCACAAGCCAATGCCAAAGGTGTGCCAGGTTCGGTCGCAGCGGCCAGTGTATCCACCCGTAGGAAATAACGCTCAATCACCATATCGCCTTTGAGGGGGTGATTTTCGACGATCTGACCATTTTGTGTAATGGTTCCCAACCGTGGCCCTAAAACCGTTTGACCTTCACAATCAAACATATCTTCATGCGCCTGATATTGGATGACCAACTGATCACTACTCACACTACCACCCGCAGCTAAGCTGACGTTTGATTTGCCTGTCCAATCATTGCCCAACCCCACGGTATGACCATTACCACGGGTCAGCAGCGTGCTAGGTGCAAAATTGCCATCCCATTGCAACCCTTCTAGGTTGCGTGGCAAATCGCCGGCGATGGGATCATCAACCATGTCTGAAGTGAGCACGATCCCACCCCATGGAGTTCGATCATTAATCACGCGACTAGCATTGTTGTAGTTGGCTGCACGAATACTGCGAGCCATCAACTCCATACCAAACACGCCGCTGTCTTGCACATCAGCTGTGCCTTGCTGCAAGTTGAAGGTCATTTGACCGGTGATAAACAACTGAATGGCTGCTGCGCTGATCACAAGCCCGAGAATCATCGCAATCATCAATTCAATCATGGTAAAACCACGTTGCATCGCGTTCATTTAGATGGCCTCCAGCAATAGACAGGTGGCTTTACGGTGATATGATCCGTCCGATTTGAGGCAATCAGATTCTGCGCTAGCACCCACAGTGGGACTGGTTTTTCCCCATGCGGCCAAAATGCATTGGCGTGATTCTGTCAGACCTGGACAATTGACCAAACGTAGGTTCATGTCTTGGTTCTTGCTGGTCAAATTGACTTGATAGCTATCAAATGCGGCCAGCTGATCTGGGGTACAGGGCAGCTCAGATCCGGTGTTGTTCCCCATGCAAGTTTTGCCAGGTGGGGTCACCGATCCTGAGTTGATACTGGATGTATAGGTGTTGATTGCTGTTGGATTGGTTCGCATGCTTTCAGCGAGCATACGCATCGTGCCCATCGCCTGAGCGCGTGCAAAACCCTCACTCGTTGCAGAGACTGCTCGCACTTGTAGGGCGGAGAATCCCAATACACCAATTGCGAGGATTAACATGGCGACTAAGACTTCTAATAAGCCGATCCCACGTTGTTGTTTTAAGTTTATGCGCATGCTTGACTCCCCACTGCACCAGCACCAACAGTCACGGCACCCGCAACCACTCGTACGCTACCATATGGATTCATCACTACGGTGTAACCTGTTTCGTTGTTGACACGATTGTCACACACGCGAAAGACGACTTGTCCTGTTGGCGTGCCATCTAATCGTGTCACAGCATTAAACGGTGAGAAGTTGAGTGCGTAGTTACCGTTGACCGCAGGAAGCGACGTATTGATTTGAACACTGTCTGCCAAACTCACTTGACCTACATACGTATTGGTGGTGCTGTTGGCTAAATTGGCCACGACACCCGCTGCAACCAAACCTGGTTTGACCACATACCAACTGAGTTTTTGATTGGCAAGACGTCCACTATCCGCGCCATTTGGTGCTTGAACTGTACCCGATTTTGCGCCATTCCAAGGATTGGCACCGGTTCCATATGCTGACCATAGGGCAACGCTACGGCGCATACCAACTGCTTCAGCACGCGCCTCATCCAAACTTGCTTTGAGTTGATAGGCGGCATTCTTCACACGTTGATCTGCCAACGCACGCTGAATGGATGGCGTTGCTACAGTTGCCATAATCACGAAGATGCTCATCGTGACCAGCAACTCTATCAGCGTAAAACCTTTTTGACCTTTCATCGGACTGCTACTCGCCAAAGGTTCATCCTGAACATTGATGTTTTTCCCATGATTGAGAATATGCAATTTGACATATTTACACAATTTATTGGCGATGGATGCACCTAATCTGCGGATGAAAAAACCACTTGTTGGACAGAAACTAAACTAAAGGTTTCGCCACGATTTAAATATGTGCACTAGCTCACAATATATTTGAACGGACGAAACGTTATTCAATATTGATGACGCGTAATTCACGCGGCAATGAAAACACCATATGTTCGGCTCGACCGGCCAGTTCTTGCGGCAGATGACCGCCCCATGCTTGCAAGCGATCGAGCACCTGATCAATCAGAATCTCTGGCGCAGATGCCCCTGCGGTGACCCCCACCGTTTGCACGTCAGCAAACCACTCTTCTTTCATTTCTTCTGCATTATCAATTAAATAAGAAGCAACCCCCATGCGCTCAGACAGTTCGCGCAATCGATTGGAATTGGAGGAGTTGGGAGAACCGACCACCAACACCAGCTCACAGCGTGCGGCCAGATCACGGACAGCGTCTTGACGATTCTGAGTGGCATAACAGATGTCGTCTTTGCGTGGCCCTTGGATATTCGGAAAGCGTTGTTTGAGCGCATCAATGACCCGTGCAGTATCATCCATCGATAATGTGGTTTGGGTCACAAAAGCGAGTTTATTGGGGTCTTGAATATCCAGATTATCGACATCATTTTCGTCTTCAACTAAATAAATATGTCCACCATAACGCCCATCGTACTGCCCCATGGTACCTTCGACTTCGGGGTGTCCGGCATGACCAATCAAGATGGCATCAATGCCTTCACGCGCATAGCGGGTGACTTCGATATGCACTTTGGTGACCAGTGGACAGGTGGCATCAAACACTTTGAGATGACGACGTTGGGCTTCTTCTTGGACGGCTTTGGAGACACCATGCGCACTAAAAATCACAATCGCATCATCGGGCACTTGATCGAGTTCTTCGACAAACACCGCACCGCGACCGCGCAAGTCATCGACCACAAATTTGTTGTGGACGACTTCATGGCGGACATAAATGGGCGGAGCAAACACTTCTAAGGCACGATTGACGATGGCGATTGCACGGTCAACGCCTGCACAAAACCCCCGTGGATTTGCCAAAAGAATATTCATGTTGCCCCTCGTTACGTTGCAGCCAAAGCCTGCACCTTTGCGCGTTAGTTTGGCTAGAATAGCAGAAGACAGCGGCCAGCGGGACGCTACAATTTGGAATCAAATGGAGAATAGAGTATGTCTGGTCTGTTGTTTGTGGTCACAGCGGCGTCGGGGACGGGCAAAACCTCATTGGTCAAAGCGCTGCTTGAGCGTCTAGATGATTTGAAGGTCTCGGTATCTCACACCACACGGCCGATGCGGGTGGGTGAGCAACATGGCGTGCACTATCACTTTACCAGTGCTGATGAGTTTCTCAACAAAGTCGCTGAAGGCGGTTTTATTGAGCATGCCGAAGTGTTTGGTAACTACTATGGTACCAGTCATGAGGCTGTGTCAGCGCAGCTGGCCGCAGGTCACGATGTGTTGCTCGAAATCGACTGGCAGGGCGCACAGCAAGTCCGCCGTTTGTTTCCAACGTCGATCCAGATTTTTATTGTGCCCCCCACCCGTGCTGCCCTGCGTGAGCGTTTGTCGAATCGCGGGCAAGACAGTGCTGAGGTGATTGAACGGCGTTTGGCCGGTTCGGTCGATGAAATGCGTCAGTATGTCAATTTTGACTATTTATTGGTCAATGATGTGTTTGAAGATGCCTTGCATGAGCTAGAAGCGATCATTATTGCCAACCGCTTACAGTTGCAGCAGCAGACGCGTCGACAGGCCGAATTGCTTGAGCAATTGTTTAATGACTGATCATGGAGATTGATCAGCCCAACAGCCCTTCAGGGAACTTTTTCTTGAGTCATGGCGCTTTTTTGCCTAAAATCTTCTGTTCATTTTTGATCGTTGCGGAAAAGAGTTCAGCATGGCACGTGTGACTGTTGATGATTGTCTGGGTGCGGTGGATAACCGCTTCGAATTGGTCTTGGTGGCTGCTAAGCGCGCACGTCAATTGGCGCGTGGTACCGCAGAGCCGCTCCTGCCTTGGGAAAATGATAAACCGACCGTGATGGCACTGCGTGAAATCGCCGCAGGTCATGTCACCAAAGACATCTTGAAGCAAAAAGATGAACCGCTTCAGCCCTCTGCACTTGATATGGCCATGGCTCCACTGAACTTGGATAGCTTTTTCTAAGTCTTTGGATGACCATCAAAATGCCCGATCCGTTGATCGGGCATTTTTTTTGAGCTTGTCTGACCAAATCGTGTGTGTTTGATTGACAATCCTGTCATTTTGCTTTTCATTTAGGGATTGGCGGTTTCGCCTGATTGGATTGCAGGAACTCTTGATCATGCCCGGCGACGTGGTTTTACACGCCCAGCAACAACTCGCAAAAACCCTTCACACTTACTTGCCGGACGCTCAAGTTCAGCAGGTGTTGCATGCCTGTGAGTTTGCTGATCAGGCGCATGGTGGCGTCATTCGCAAAAGTGGCGAGCCTTATATTTTGCATCCCATCGCCGTGACTGAGATTTTGGGTCATATGCAGCTTGATGCCGATAGCCTGATGGCTGCGCTGTTGCATGATGTGATTGAAGATACTGATTTTGTTAAAGATGATCTAGCCTGTCGGTTTGGCGCTACGGTTGCTGATTTGGTTGATGGGGTCACCAAGCTGACCACCTCCAAAGATAAACAGGCCAATAAAGCAGCGTCTTTTCGTAAAATTTTGACGGCGACGCTCCACGATCCGCGCGTGATTGTGATCAAACTTGCTGATCGCTTGCACAATATGTCCACGCTTGATGCACTGAGTGCCGAAAAACGCGCTCGGATTGCCCAAGAAACCATTGATATTTTTGTCCCGATGGCTCGCCTTGTGGGCATGAATGACATCGCGGATCAATTAGAGCGCTTGTGTTGGGAAAATTTGGAGCCTGAGCTGTATCAGCATCTGACCGATGCACTAGATGAAGCCACCCTGCCCCGCCGTCAAGAGCAGCAAGGCCGCCAACATCAACTCGAAGAACATATCCGTGCGCTAGGGCTGCATGGGGTGGTGTTTGCCAAAAACAATGACATTTTGATTTATCAAAAATTTTTCCAAGATGACAGTGATTTGAAGTCACTGCTTTCCACCCATAGTTTTGAGATTGTGTTGGATTCAGTGGCTGAGTGCGATCAGTTGGCAACGTATTTGTCGAGTCGCTTTCGCACCAGTCAAATCCGTGACCATATTCGTAATCCGCTCCCCGGTGGCAACCAAGCGCTGTTGATGTCGCTGCGTGATGAACAAGGTTTGGTGGATGTGACCTTGCAAACACCGCGCATGCGTGAAGCCGCACGCTTGGGGGTGGTGTTGGGCGATGCTGCACCGCAAGCCACCCGCTCGGCGATCCAAGCGTCATTGCACAATTTGGGTGAGCTGATTGATCGCGATTGTGCCAAAAGCACCCTCAATGCCTTGTTGGACTATTTGCACCGTGACAAAGTGCTCGTCTACACGCCCGACCACGATATGCATGAGTTGCCGCAAGGGGCGACTGCGGTCGATTTTGCCTATGCGGCCAGTCTGTTTTTGGGCAATCATGCAGTGGGTGCCAAAATTGATGGGGTGGTCAGACCGCTCGGCACCCCCCTCAAAACCGGTCAAATCGTTGAAGTGATTACGGATGTACTCGCCACGCCCAATCCTGATTGGCTGAGTTTCGTCAACACCCAAAAAGCCCGCCGCGCCATCCAAAACATGCTGCGCGATCAAGACCGCGAAGAACAGCTCACCGTCGGTCGCCAAGCACTCAATCGCGCCCTACGGCTGCATCGGCGTGATATTCGAGATATTTCCGATACCGAATGGCAAGATTTGCTCAACTGGCAACACATGCAGCATCCCGATGAGTTGTTTGAGCAAATTGCGGTGGGCGATTTGCTGCCACAACTGGTGGCATCACGTTTGTGTTTGGGCGAAGGGGCATCCTCGGCACAAGATGGTTTGATTCAAGGCACCGCAGGGATTGATGTGCGTTATGCGCATTGTTGCGATCCGATTTTGGGTGATCCGATCCAAGGCCATTTGACCCGACGTGGCTTGATCGTGCACCGACAGCGTTGCCAAAACCTCCAGCAAGAAGTCCATCAACATCCCGAACACATTGTGCCGCTCAAATGGCTTGAACACACGCCTGAAGATCCACGTTTTCCGGTGTCATTGGCAATTCGAAAACATCTGAGCGATGAACAAACCACCGAAGTTATTTTTTTGGTGCGCCAACTGCAAGCAGGGGTTGAGCGTTTGCAAGTCTGGGATAAAGGGACTCAATTGTCGGTGTTGGTTCGGGATCGGAACCATCTCGCCCGTCTCATCCGTGAGATCCGTGTGCTGCTTGATTTCCCCAAAGTCAGCCGTCTCGTCACATAATGTGGCATTTTGCAGCCGCGTTTTTGCCTTGTAGGCTATGGGTTTAACAGCGAATCCGCTATGATGCGGCCAATCTTGACTTTCTTATCTATCTTTGGAGTATCACATGTCGCGTACGGTGATTCATACCGAGCTTGCCCCTGCTGCGATTGGCACTTACTCACAAGCCATTCGTGTGGGCAATACCGTGTATTTGTCGGGTCAAATTGGTTTAGATCCGTATAGCATGCAGCTTGTGGATGGTATCGAAGCCCAGATTCGCCGTGTGTTTGATAACCTCAAAGCGGTGTGTGAAGCCTCTGGTGGCTCGCTCGCCGACATCGCCAAGCTCAATATTTTCTTGATTGATCTGGCCAACTTCCAACTCGTCAATCAAATTATGGGTGAGTATTTTGCTCAGCCGTATCCTGCGCGTGCAGCACTAGGTGTGGCGAGCTTGCCACGTGGGGCATTGGTGGAGATGGACGGCGTGGTTGAACTGTCGGCCTAACCTTGTCTCACCACAAAACCGGCCAACGTGCCGGTTTTTGTGGGTCAAAACGCGACTGTTGTTGTCGCTCGTGGCTTGCCAGCCGCGCTATTTTTTTAGATGATGAAAAAAATCAATTGAGTTGACCCGATTGGATGCCCCACTGCGTTTGGTGCGTGTTGCCCTACCCGTCCCGCTGTTTGCGTTGTACGACTACAGCTTGCCACATCCAGAGATGGCAATCCCAATGGTCGGAGCGCGGGTGCGCGTGCCGTTTGGCAATCGCGAACTGATTGGGCTGGTGATTGCCGAAGGGCAACCCGATGATGTTGATCCGCTCAAACTTAAGCCCATCCATGAAGTGCTGGATCAACAGCCGATTTTGCCTGAAGACCTGATCAAGCTGCTCAGTTGGTCGGCGCTGTATTATCACTATCCGCTCGGTGAAGTCATCTCAGCCGCCCTGCCCACCTTACTGCGGCAAGGTCGTCCATTTGATATTTTGACCCATTATTGGCGCGTGACGGCAGATGCCAACCGTGAGCTGTTGTTGCGTGCCAAAAAACAACTCGAAGCCTTTGATATTCTCAATTTGCATGATCAACGCGGTGCACCTGAAGGCGTACTTGATCTGATGGGCGTGAGCCGCAAACAACTGCTGCAACTGTCTGAAAAAGGCTTAGCCGAAGAATTTAGCCAACATGATCAAGTCAATGCTCATCCGGTGCAGTTGGCACAAATGCCACTGGTACCAAGTGAAGAACAAGCACACGCGATCAGTACTATTCTTAGCTTTTTGGGCGAGTTTCGGGGTGTGCTGCTTGAAGGGTTGACCGGTAGTGGCAAAACCGAAGTGTATTTGCAAGCCATGCAACCGGTGCTTGAAGCCGGTCAGCAAGTGTTGGTGCTGGTGCCTGAAATTGGCCTGACACCGCAGACGGTTGGGCGTTTTAAAGCGCGGTTTCATGCTGAAGTGGTGATGCTGCACTCTGGCATGACCGATGTACAACGGCTGCAAGCATGGCAATTGGCGCAGCAAGGCCGTGCTCAGGTGGTGATTGGCACACGTTCGGCGGTGTTTACCCCGATGCCACGCCTTGGCATGATCATCATTGATGAAGAGCATGATCTTTCTTATAAACAACAAGATACCTTTCG
>CALFYA010000132.1 GCA_937952925.1 uncultured Moraxellaceae bacterium | reverse complement strand
CAAAAGTAAGCAAAAGCCCTTTTTCGCGCAAAACTCGCCATCCATGGCTCAAACAGTTGCGCTCAGCGTCCCTGCAAAGAGCAAGAGCACAGCTTAACTGACTGGCATTAGACATGATGTCCGCTTTTGTATGGCTTGCGATTAGAACCGAACTTGCAAACCTACTTTGGCCACTGGCAAGAACTCATATTGGTTATCGCCTTCGATATCGGCTTTTTCGGCAGCCAGTGCTTGATTCACCGTTTTGGTACCTGCACCATCACCACCGATTGCAATCGCGTTACCGTTAGCAGCGGTCAGTGTGGCGGTTGGTTTACCCTGCCACAGCACACCAAGCTGACCAAACAGGCCGACCCGCTCAGTAATTGACGGGGAGTAACTCACCCCCAAGAAGGGTGCAAGCTCATTGCGCGCAGTGACTTTGGCTGAGATTTTCCCTGCACCATTGACACCAGTCGCGTTAAAGTCAGAATTGTCGAGGCGATAAGCGCCACCTGATTTGGGTGTTGCGTTGCCACGAATTTCGTTGTCTTGGTAATAAGTCCCAAAATCAACCCCGAAGCTATTGCCAAATGGGCGATAGGTCGCGGTGACATACCCGTTTTTCATGTCAAAATCGGTATCCCACTCGACATCTTTATTGCCGATATCACCGCTGTAGCTCAATTCACCTTCGTTGTAACCGATGCTCACCCCGATGTTGCGGTTGACGCTATAACCAATCGCACCACCATAACCGGTTGTACCCGCTTCAGCACGCACATAGGCTGGCTTGAAAAACGAGAAGGTTGCCAAGCCTTCTTCGGTTTCAACTTCTTGATCAGCAAAAGCCGGAGCAGAAACGGCAACCGCAGTGGCAATCGCAAGCAGACGTAAAGTTTTCATATCGCACCTCAAAAAAAACGTTTGGACGTTGTCTGAACGATTTGAAGTTAAACACAACCTGTCACAATCTTTTTATCGGCAGTTTTTGAGTGTTATAGGCAGCTTTTGTAAATTCAGCAGCATCCGCGTGAATAAAAATTTAGTTATTTTTCAATCAAAAAGATATTTTTCGGATGATCATTTTTGTGGATGCAGTGGGGCACGATCAACCTTAAACAGCTCGGCTGCAATTTTATAGTAAATCTTTATAAACACTTGGTGATCGAGTGTAAAAATTCACACTCTGAGTTACACAGACCACGCGCAAGCAAAATAGATGTGCAGCTTGTGTAACAGTAGACGAGGTTTTGAACACAACATGGCTGGGGTTTAACCGTGGCTGTCCTTTCTTACAGTTTGATACAAAAACGCTTGGCGCATGCTGCATAACCTTTTAGAATCGCTAGTCTACCGAGGGATGCTGCAACAGGATCACCCTGCCAGGCTCGGTTCGTCTTTTTTGCAACGGCATCCGCGAACTGATTGATCTTCAGGAGATCCTCATGAACGCGGCGACGCCTGCTGTTTTTACCGACTATAAAGTCGCAGATATCACCTTGGCCGATTTTGGCCGCCGTGAAATTACCCTTGCCGAAGCGGAAATGCCTGCCCTGATGGGTTTGCGTCGCCGTTATAGCGCCGCCAAGCCGTTGGCCGGTGCCAAAATCCAAGGCTGTATCCACATGACCATCCAAACCGCTGTGTTGATCGAAACACTGGTTGATTTGGGTGCTGAGGTACGCTGGACTTCCTGCAATATTTTCTCGACGCAAGATCACGCAGCAGCTGCGATTGCTGCGCGTGGCATTCCGGTATTTGCGTGGAAAGGCGAAACTGAAGAAGAATACGAGTGGTGCTTGGAGCAACAGCTGCACGTCAATGGCACTGATCAGTTGTGGGACGCCAACATGATTTTGGACGATGGCGGTGATTTGACCGGCCTGATCCACAAAAAATACCCACAGTTGCTTGAGCACATTCATGGTGTGACTGAAGAAACCACCACCGGTGTGATGCGCCTGCTCGAAATGCATGCGGCGGGTTTGCTCAAAATCCCTGCGATCAACGTCAATGACGCGGTCACCAAATCGAAAAACGACAACAAATATGGCTGCCGCCATTCGCTCAACGATGCGATCAAACGTGGCACAGACATGCTGCTGTCGGGTCGTCGTGCACTGGTGATTGGTTATGGCGATGTGGGCAAAGGCTCGGCACAATCGCTGCGCCAAGAAGGCATGATTGTCCGCGTCACTGAAATCGATCCGATTTGTGCCATGCAAGCCTGTATGGATGGCTACGAAGTGGTCTCCCCTTACTTGGGCGGCGTTAACACCGGTTCAGCCGACTGTATTGATACGGTCTTGCTCGGTAGCACCGATCTGATTGTGACCACCACCGGCAATATGCATGTGTGTGATAGCAATATGTTGAATGCCCTGAAAAAGGGCGCTGTGGTGTGCAACATTGGTCATTTCGACACCGAAATCGACACCGCGTATATGCGCAGCAACTGGCGCTGGGCGGAAGTCAAACCACAAGTGCATCAGGTATTTCGCTCCGATGCTGCCGATGACTATTTGATTTTGTTGTCGGAAGGTCGTTTGGTCAATTTGGGCAATGCCACTGGTCACCCATCGCGCATTATGGATGGCTCGTTTGCCAACCAAGTACTGGCGCAGATGCATTTGTTTGCCGAGAAATTTGCTGATTTGCCGAGTGATCAAAAAGCTGCGCGTATTCGGGTTGAGCTGTTGCCCAAGAAATTGGATGAAGAAGTCGCTGCTGCGATGGTCGCCGGTTTTGGTGGCGTGCTCACGCAACTCACCCCCGCACAAGCCGACTATATTGGTGTTGCTGTAGACGGCCCTTTCAAGCCTGAAAGCTACAAGTACTAAGCACGTGCTGTGTTGATGAACAAGGGAAAGCCTGAGCTTTCCCAACATTCAGGGCGACAAAGTTCGCCCTGATTGGTTTGTAGATGAAGATTTTTAGGATGACAGCATGACTATTCCGGTTTCGTTTGAATTTTTTCCCACCAAAACTGATGCAGGCACCGACAAACTGCTGGTGGTGCACCGCGAACTACAAGCCCTGCATCCCGCTTACTTTTCGGTGACCTATGGCGCGGGTGGCTCGACCCGTGACCGTACCTTGTCGATTATTGATGCGATCAATGGTCAAGGTACGCCGATTGCCCCGCATTTGTCGTGTATTGGTGATAGCAAGGCCAAAATCGCCGAGTTGCTGGATTTGTATCAATCCAAGGGGATTGATCGGATTGTCGCCCTGCGAGGTGATTTGCCATCGGGTCAAGTGGGACTCGGTGAACTGCCCTATGCGCGTGATTTGGTCGAATTTATCCGTGCACACAGTGGCGATCATTTCAAGATTGAAGTGGCAGCTTACCCTGAAATGCACCCACAAGCCTTGAGCTTTGCCCACGATGTGCAAAGCTTGGTACACAAGTTTGATGCGGGTGCCAATTCAGCGATTACCCAATTCTTTTTTAATCCCGACAGCTATTTTCATTTGGTTGAACAAGTGCAAAAAGCCGGTGTATTCGCGCCGATCATTCCTGGCATTATGCCCATCACCAATGCCAGCAATTTGATCCGTTTTGCCGATTCGTGTGGCGCTGAGATTCCACGCTGGGTACGCAAACAACTGGCTGATTTTGGTGATGACAGTGAGAGCATCAAGGCATTTGGTCATGATGTGGTGATCAAACTGTGTGAACGTTTGATGGATGGCGGCGCACCCGGCTTGCATTTTTACACCATGAACCAAACTGAACCGACCCGTGCGTTGGTACAAGAACTAGGGCTAGCCGGTCATGAATGACTGAGCGATCCGCTCGCGCCTGTTGACGTTGCAGCGATGGCTAAAACGTCAACAGACCCTACAGTGACATAAAAAAACATCCAAGAATGATGGAATATGAACATACGAGTATCCCCTGCAGTGATGCTGAGTCTTTTTGGGTGGCTGCTGCTGTGTTTGTCGGGTTGTCAAGCCAATCCCGCCCTAGAGCAATCTTTACACACCGCTACCACCAGCGCTGCTGTTGCTACGATTGATCGTCGGCAGATTGAGCAACAGCTGATCGCGTCACTTGGCTCTCAAATCAAACAACATCCACTGCGTCAAGAATATGAACAGCGGGTGAGCACACTCTCCTCGTATGCGGATCAAATCACGCCGGATATGCCACTCGATCAACTCAAAGCGTTGGCACAACAAGCGCATCAAGCACGGCGTGATTTGGGCGTGCAATACAAACATCTGACCCCCGAACCGTTGCGTGATTATATTTATGCAATCAATCAACAGCGCTATGGTGATCCGCTCGGCCCGACCTTTGACTATTTATTGCAACAAGGCCGGACGTATACCGATATTATTCATTCATCGGCACGTCCCAATCCAAATGTTGATCAACTGCTCAGCAAATTTGGGGAATGGCTGCAACAACAGCCCGATGCTTATGTACAACAGGCTCAAGCCGCGTTGGTACAGCAGCCATGATTTATCTGCGGCACCGCCAGCGACGCGATGTGGTGCTGGCCTGTGATGCGCACTATCATCCGATTGCTGAGCACGTCGCAGATCACCAGCCTGTTGTGCCTCTCGCCTTTTATCTACATGACCCTCAAGGTGTGGTTGGGGTGTTTGCCTCGCCACAAGGCCCCGTATTGTTTATCAATGATCAGCAATGGCGCTGGTCTGATTCGTGGTCGATCAGCATCACCACTCATCTTGATCAGCATCATGTGTGTTTGTCCACACCCACCCAACAATCGTGTTGGTACAGCGCCATCACGCCAATAGAAGTGGCTGATCCGTGGTCGGTGGCGGCGGTTGACGATTTTTGGTTGTGGTTGGTGGCCAAACGGCATGATGCTGAATTTATAAAAATTTGGACGGTCAAGTCCCGCTAAGATCCGCCTAACCTCTGAGGTTTGGGTTGATCTTGTTGCAAAATCGCGTATGTTTTGGGGATCTGATTGGCGCTGTGATGATCCATGCCCTCCTCGACACCATTATGGTATCCCTGCACGCAGATGCAGCATCTCGAACAATTTCCACCCCTCTCGATCGCTCGTGCTGAAGGGGCATATTTGTATGCGGAGCAAGGCCAACCAATTCTCGATGCAATTAGCTCGTGGTGGGTGAATTTGCATGGACATTGCCATCCTTTTATCAATGCTGCTGTGCAAGACCAGCTCAGCAAGCTTGAGCAAGTGATGCTCGCCGGCTTTACCCACGCGCCGATTGAACAACTCGCACAGCGTTTGGTCGATCTGACCCCTGCACCATTATCTAAAGTATTTTTTGCGGATAGTGGCTCGGCAGCGATCGAAGTGGCACTGAAGATGAGCCTGCAATATTGGCATCAAATCGGTGAAAC
>CALFYA010000131.1 GCA_937952925.1 uncultured Moraxellaceae bacterium | reverse complement strand
ATAAGCTGCTGACGAATGCTCAACAGAACCACCTTCGGGTGGTTTTTTGTTGCCTGTTTGAACGCCTGATGAAGTTGATGCACGATGCGTGAAGTTTGGGTGATTTGGCGATGAACCCTGATTTTGCGCCCGCAAAACCCGTTAATTTTGGGGCAAATATGATCACGGAAGCTCATCATGCGTCCTCCCCTTTTACTGCTCAGTGTCTTGATCAGCAGCAATTTGCTGATCGGTTGTTCCAAAAAACCAGAAATGGCTGCCAGTGCTGAATACGCTGCTGCATCGGCAGACAGTGCGATGTTCAGCGAACCTACCGCAGCACCCACCTCCACCGCACGCTATCAACACAACCCCGAAAACCAAATCACCTCCACCAACGATCAAGCCATCTCGACGTTGAGTCTTGACGTCGATACCGGTGCATATGCCAATGTGCGGCGTTTTATTCAGCAAGGCCAACTGCCCCCGACTGATGCGGTACGTATCGAAGAGTTGCTGAATTATTTTCCGTATAGCTCACCCAACAGCCCCGCCACCGATATGCCGTTTGCGGTCGATACCGAACTTGGTCGCGCCCCGTGGCAGCCCAATCATCTGCTGCTCAAGATTGGCGTCAAAGCGATGGAGGTGGATCAAGCCAATCAGCCACCGGCCAATCTGGTGTTTTTGGTCGATGTATCGGGATCGATGGACGAGCCACACAAACTGCCGCTGGCTCAAGCCAGCTTACGGCTGTTGGTTAATCAACTGCGTCCACAAGATTATGTGTCTTTGGTGGTGTATGCCGGTCGTACCGCAGTGGAACTCGCTTCTACAAGTGCCAAAAACAAGGCGGAGATTTTGGCGGCGATCAACCGCCTCACGGCGTCTGGCTCCACCGATGGTGAATCGGCCTTGCGTTTGGCCTACGATCAAGCGGCTGCACACCATATTGAGGGTGGCATCAATCGGATTGTGCTGATGACCGATGGGGATTTTAATGTCGGTGTCACCGATACCCAGCAAATCATCGACATGGTGAGCCGAGCGCGTGAGCGAGGTGTGTCGCTGAGTACCTTTGGCTTTGGCACCGACAATTACCAAGAAGTGCTGATGGAACAAATCGCCGATGTGGGCAACGGCAACTACAGCTATATCGACTCACTTGAAGAAGCCCACAAAGTGTTTGATAGCGAACTATCAGCGACCTTTAATACCGTGGCCAAAGATGTCAAATTACAACTCGAATTTAACCCCGAACACATCCAAGCTTGGCGGTTGATTGGCTATGAAAATCGTGTGCTTGCCGAGCACGATTTTCAAAATGATCAAGTGGATGCCGCCGAAGTGGGTGCGGGCAAAAGCGTGGTGGCGTTGTACGAACTCACCCCTGTCGCGCAGGCTGGCGCATCAGCGCAACAGCGTTATCAACACAAAACACCTGCAACGCCCACCGACACACACCGCGATGAGTTGGGCTTTTTAAAAGTCCGCTACAAACAGCCCAACGGCAACCGCAGTATCGAACGCAGCGTTCCGATTGCGATGCGTCCCACCACACAACCGAGCGCAGATTTTCAATTTGCTGCTGCGGTGGCAGGCTTTGGGCAACTGCTCAAGCACAGCAACTATCGCGGCAACTGGAGCTATGCACAAAGCGCCCAACTTGCAGCGCAAGCCCGCGGTGCTGATCCACGCGGCTATCGGCAAGATTTTGTCAAATTGGTTGAATTAGCAGGTACGCTAGCACCATAGTCAGCGACACCTGAGTAAACCATGAGCACGGGCATTCCGATTGATTTTGCAGCATCCAAACTGGTGCTAGCCACCAACAACAAAGGCAAACTCGCTGAATTTCAGCGTTTGTTTGCCGATGCACAGCTACCGGTTGCGGTATTGCCACAAGCCGAGTTTGCCATCCCCGATGCCATCGAAGATGGCTTGAGTTTTGTGGAAAACGCCTTGATCAAAGCGCGGCACGCCTCGCGCTTATCGGGCTTGCCTGCCCTTGCCGATGATTCGGGTTTATGTGTGCCGGTACTTGGCGGCGCACCAGGGATTTATTCGGCGCGGTTTGGTGGTGAGCATGGCCATGATGCGCTCAACAACCAGACCTTGCTTGAGCACCTCAAGCCGCATCGGGGCGAGCAACCGATTGCAGGAATGTTTGTCTGTGTATTGGCGTTGGTACAACATGCCGATGATCCACTGCCCTTGATTTGCCAAGGCATTTGGCATGGTGAAATCTTGGATGAACCACGCGGTCAGGGGGGATTTGGCTATGATCCGTTGTTTTGGCTGCCCGAGCTTGCTAAAAGCAGTAGTGAGCTAGACCCCGCACACAAAAACCAAATCAGTCATCGTGGACAGGCGATGGCGTTGTTTCGTGCGGCAGTACACGCCTCCCGACCCACCGCCTAAGAGCACACATCATGGATCAGATCACCCTATACGCCTATCATTTTCGCTCACGCGCCGAACGCGTACTGTGGACACTGCAAGAGTTGGGGTTTGCGTTTGAACTCAAGCGTTTAAACCCGATGCAAGGTGATACTCGTCAACCCGATTTTTTGGCGATGAATCCACAGGCCAAAATCCCTGTGCTCACCCACGGGGATTTGGTATTCACAGAATCACTTGCCATCATGGATTACCTCAACAGTATCCACCCTGAGCAGCCGCTTCTGCCCACTGATCCTGTCGCCTTGTATCGCTGTCGGCAGCTGATGTCGTTTGGGATGAGTGAAATTGAGCCGTATTTGTGGATTGCCGAGCAAAACACGCGGCTGGCGATGTTTTATCATTGGCCTGAAGGTACCGCAGTCGAAGCCACCAAACGTGCGGCAGCGGCTTTGCCCACCGTGTTTGGCTGGCTGACTGATCGCACCTATATTTCGGGTGAGTCGTTTAGTTTGGCAGATATTTATGCGTATCAACTGATCACTTGGGGCATGACTCAAGGCATTGCGATTCCTGAGTCCGTGGGGGCGTATTTGCAGCGCCTTTGCAGCCGTCCGGCGTTTCCTGAAAAAATGGGGCGTTATCCGGCAGCCTAAACGCTCGATCCTCAGCAACAACAGGCTGGTGCATCCAGCCTTTTTCTTTTTTAAATACCCTCCGCCACTGTGCAAAACCCGTTATGCTGACCCAAAAATTGGACACTTGCGGATGATGACGATGCGTATGTTAATTTTGGGAGGTTACGGCATTTTTGGCGGCCGCCTTGCCCATTTACTCCAAGACGAACCACAACTCACCTTGTTGATTGCAGGACGGCAACTACAGCAAGCTCAAGCCTTTTGCGACAGTTTGGTCGATGCAAAAGCGACCCTTATTCCCATCGTGGTAGATCGACAAGCGGATCTGTTGGCACAGCTTACGCCGCTGATGTTGGATGTGGTGGTCGATGCTACAGGGCCTTTTCAACAGTATGGTGATCGTCCTTATGCATTGATTGAGGCTTGTCTACAACTCAAGATCAATTACCTCGATTTGGCGGATGGCTCAGTATTTGTCGATGGGGTCAGTCAATTTGATGCCACAGCAATCACCCAAGGCGTATTTATTTTGAGTGGGGTGAGTAGTTTTCCAGTGTTGACCGCAGCGGTGGTTCGACGTTTGGCGCAAGAGGTGTCTCGCGTAGAGCACATCACAGGGGGAATCGCTCCATCACCTTATGCAGGGGTTGGACTTAATGTGATCCGTGCAATTGCAAGCTATGCAGGGCAGCCCTTGTGTTTACATCGGGATGGTCAACTGCAAACAGCTTATGCGTTTACCGAGTATCGGCAGTACACCATTGCTCCACCCGCTTGCGTGCCACTGCGTTCTATCCATTTTTCTTTGGTTGATGTGCCTGATTTACGGGTGATTCCTCACCAATGGCCGCAACTCTCTTCGATTTGGATGGGTGCAGGGCCTGTACCCAAAATCTTACACCGTATCCTTAACGGCTTGGCAGGGTTGGTCAAACTACGACTCATCCCAACACTCGCACCGGCGGCACGGTTGTTTTATTGGGCGATTAATCGGTTAGTGTGGGGTGAGCATCGTGGGGGGATGTTTGTTGAAGTCGAAGGACGCAACCAACAGGGACAACCCTGCCGCGTGTCGTGGCATTTGCTGGCAGAAGGTGACGATGGGCCATTGATTCCGTCTATGGCGATTGAGGCCATCATTCGTCAGATGCTCACAGGAAAAATTCCACCCTCTGGTGCACGACCCGCGACCGAGACGCTGACACTCGATAATTATCAACAGGTCTTTGCCAAACGACAGATTCGGACTGGCATCAGGCACACTATCGATCCAAAAGCTGCACTGTATCAACGCATA
>CALFYA010000130.1 GCA_937952925.1 uncultured Moraxellaceae bacterium | reverse complement strand
GATACCGCTTACATCCAAGCAAGCTACTTTGTGACTGGTCATATGCGTCCATACGACTTCAAAAAGGGTGTATTTAAATCACCCAAAGTGGAGTCAGGTGCAGGTGCCATTGAACTCAAAGCACGCTATGACATGATCGAAAACAAAGACACCAATGTTGAAGGCAGTCAGTACATGGTCGGCATGAACTACTACTTCAATCCAAACGTGCGTTTGATGCTTGAATATGTTGATGGCACAGCGACAGACAGCAAAGGTGTAGATACCGAAGCTAGCGCAATTCAAACCCGTCTACAATTTGGTTTCTAAGATCATTTTCGACCAAAAATGGGTCTGAAATGAAAAATTGATACACCAACGCCTGCTTTTGCAGGCGTTTGTGTTTTGCTTTATCAGCAGACTCTGAAGTAAAATCCTGCCGCTTGAGCATATGCCCAGATGGGCCTTGGACTGGAATGGTGATGACCAAATACATTTTCGTCACTGGAGGCGTTGTGTCGTCTCTAGGCAAGGGCATTTCCGCAGCGTCGGTTGCCGCATTGTTGGAAGCACGTGGCCTTAAAGTCACCATGACTAAGATGGATCCCTACATCAACGTTGATCCGGGCACCATGAGTCCGTTTCAGCATGGGGAAGTCTTCGTTACTGAAGATGGTGCAGAGACGGATCTCGATTTGGGTTATTACGAGCGGTTCTTGCGCCGTTCACGCATGACCAAGAACAACAACTTCACCAGTGGTCGGATTTATCTCGATGTCTTGCAAAAAGAGCGTCGGGGCGATTATCTCGGTGCCACCGTTCAGGTGATTCCACACATTACCGACGAAATCAAACGCCGTATCCAAGCCGGTGCCGATGGCTATGATGTCGCTATCGTCGAGATTGGCGGGACAGCAGGTGATATCGAGTCGCTGCCGTTTATGGAAGCGGTTCGTCAAATGCGTGTGGAGCTGGGCAGCCGCAACTCCTTGCTGATGCACCTCACCTTGGTGCCTTATATTGCATCAGCCGGTGAAACCAAAACCAAGCCGACTCAGCACTCGGTCAAAGAGCTGCGCTCCATTGGTTTGCAGCCGGATATCTTGATTTGTCGCTCAGACCATTCAATTGGTGAAGATTCACGCCGCAAAATTGCCTTGTTTACCAACGTCGAAGAGCGTGCGGTGATCTTGGCCGAAGATGCACCTAGCATTTATCTGATTCCCAAAAATTTCCACAATCAAAAGCTGGATGATTTGATCTGTGAGCGGTTTGGTTGGGATCGCCCACCGGCTGATTTGGCCGACTGGGATGAAGTGTGCGACGCACTACTAAACCCATCGCGTGAAGTGCGCATTGCGATGGTGGGCAAATATGTCGAATTGCCCGATGCCTACAAATCACTCAACGAAGCCCTGCTGCACGCAGGCGTCACCCACAAGAGCAAAGTGCATATCGACTACATCGATGCGGAGTCGTTGGAGTCGGGTGATTTGTCTCGTCTAGAGACGGCGGATGCGATCTTGGTTCCGGGTGGTTTTGGTGAGCGTGGCACCCAAGGCAAAATGAACGCGATTCGTTATGCGCGTGAACACAAAGTGCCTTATTTGGGCATTTGTCTTGGCATGCAGCTTGCTGTGATCGAATTTGCCCGCAACGTGGCAGGTCTGAC
>CALFYA010000129.1 GCA_937952925.1 uncultured Moraxellaceae bacterium | reverse complement strand
TTGCCAAAGCGATGGGGATTGTGCCCAAGTTGCCCCAATTGGCGTATCGATTGGGCAAAAATGGTACACTGCCACATGTTGCGCCGGCATATTTGGCGTCGATTGGCGCGTTTTCGTTCAGTGGAAGGCTGAGTAAAGCCGGCGCACTCTCCACAGTGGGTCGTACCTTTTTTGCCCTATATGAGACGCTCGGCATCCACCTGAAAAATCCACTGCTGGCCTATATGTGGATGCTCGGCGTGGGCTATGCCTTGACACGGCGTAAGCAGTTTAATGCTGAATTTCCGCAGATGGCGAAGGTCAAAAATCCTTTTACCATTGCCAAATATATTCTGGATTTGATTGAGGCACATCCAGAAGGGGTGATTTTGGGGCGTCTCGATGAAGCGCGTAACTTTGAAGATTTTTGTCATTATCGCGATGGCAAAGCGCGGTTGTATCAAGCCGACTTTATCCAAGATTTACAAGATTTGCTGCACAGCACCGAACAACCCTCCGATTATCCCTTTGTGCTCGATGCAGGGATGCGTACTGGTTGGACGGCCAATACCATTGTGCGTGATCCATCTTGGCGTAAGGGGCGTGAGATTCACTACGCGATGTTGATCCATCCGGCAGATGCCGAAGCCCTAGCGGTCAATTCAGGCGATTTGGTCAAAGTGGAAACCAAACGCGGTGAGGTGATTGTGCCCATCAAAGTGGACAAAACCACACGCCAAGGTCATTTGCATATCCCCAATATTTTTGATCTCAAATACCCCGATCCGGTCACTGGTGAACTCAAAAGCACCGGTGTTAGCCTCAATGAGCTGTCAGATGTGTATGACCGTGATAAGTACACGGCTATTCCTGCGCTCAAATATGTGCGTTGTCGATTGTCGGCGGTGAATGCCTAAAACGGCAAGCTAGTCGGGCATGGGGTGGAATCACCCGATGCCTTTTTTTGATGATTCAGGTTCCATTTTGGAATCTGTTTATGCGGGTTCATCCCCGATGGAGCACACACCATGACTTTTGTGGTTTTAGAAGACTGTATTCGTTGTAAGCACACCGATTGTGTCGAGGTTTGTCCGGTCGATTGTTTTTATGAAGGCCCGAACTTTTTGGTGATCAATCCAGACGAATGTATTGATTGTGCCTTGTGTGAGCCAGAATGCCCGATTGATGCGATTCGAGCAGAGGACGATGTCCCTGCCGAGCAGATCGCTTTTGTGGCACTCAACGCTGAGCTGTCGCAGCATCCCAATTGGACACGCATTACTAGCAAGCAAGACGCGTTGCCTGATCATGCACGATGGCAAGGTGTCAAAGGCAAACGTGCAGCGCTTGATCGTAATGGTGCTTAACGCTTGGGTGCGTTGTTTGCACAAATTGGTTTGCCAGATCTCAATCCAGAGACTGATCGCGTCATGATCTGCGGTAGCCCCAGTATGCTCAAGGATTTGGTGGCGCTATTGGAGGTGCATGGTTTTGTCGAAGGCACCAGTCATGCATCCGGTGATTATGTGATTGAGCGAGCGTTTGTAGAGAAATAGTCGGTCAATTTTTTGGGCTATCAAGTTCTGATTAAGAACTTGTTTGAGTGAAGTATAGGGGTTTTTATCATGAGCGAGCCGTTGGTCGTCCTCGAAAAAAGAGGGCATGTGTTGCTGATGGGGTTAAACCGACCACACAAGCGCAATGCGTTTGTGCCCGATCTGATTCGGGAGTTGTCTTTGGCCTATCAGAGGCTCGCAGAAGATCCCGACTTGCGCTGTGGGGTGTTGTGGGCAGCAGGCAGCGATTTTACCGCAGGGCTGGATATGCCTGCGATAGCCAAATCCATCCCGCTCATGCCCTTCAAACCACTGATTCCTCGTGGTGCAATCGACCCTTGGGGGGTCAATACCAAACCTTGTCCCAAACCGATTGTGACTGCGGTACACGGTCGCTGTTTTACCCTCGGCATTGAGCTGATCTTGAGTAGCCAAATCACTGTAGCGAGTGATCAAGCTATGTTTACCCAGTATGAGGTGAGTCGGGGGCTATTTCCGTTTGGTGGCGGTACGGTGCGCTGGGCGCAGTCGGTCGGACTCAACAATGCCTATCGCTATTTGCTGACGGGGGATTGGTTTGATGCCGCTGAAGCCTATCGTTTGGGGTTGGTGCAGGAGGTTGTGAGAT
>CALFYA010000128.1 GCA_937952925.1 uncultured Moraxellaceae bacterium | reverse complement strand
ACAGGGGTTTTGTAGCGTGCCAAAGCGCGTGCGGCATGCAGCAACGAGCCATCGCCGCCCACCACAATCACCAAGTCACACACTTCGCCGAGTAGGCTACGCGACACGGTTTGAATGTTTTGGATTTCGATCAGGTGAGCCGTGGCGTCATCGACGACTGGATGTAAGCCATGCGCAATCAGATAATCGTGAATCAAATGCAAGGTATCGACGACCGAGCGCTTACCCGGACGGCCAATCAATCCAATGTTGCGAAAATTTTTGGGTTTCAAGCCTGACCGCTCCACAGAAGAAAGGCCATGACATCATAGCATTATCTCGGCACATTGGTCTGACTGTTGGGTCTGCAAATACAAACGCTGCACAGATCACTCAAAACATCCGTTTGCTTACGATTTGAAAATTGTTTTTTGTACGCATTCAAGCTTTACTGTGTTTGTTCTCCACAACAGGTCTGTTTGGACAGAGTTTAAAATGCAAAGTAGTAATCCGATGTTCCAAAAGGCGGAGTTTTTTCCCGCCGCCGTCCCGATGACGGTACAAGGGGCGATTAATAAAACCGTCATGATGACCGGTTTTTCCGCTGCCATCGCCTTTATTTTTTATCTGTACTGCATGAAAGCCGGTGTCGCCACCAGTCCTGCCATGCTTGGTGCGATGGCGGGTGGGATTGGGGGATTTATCCTCGCCCTGATTATCACCTTCAAGCCCAATACCGCGCCAAGCCTTGCCATGCCCTATGCGGCACTTGAAGGCTTGTTTATGGGTGGTATCTCGGCTGTTTATGAAGCCAAGTTTCCAGGCTTACCCTTGATTGCGGTTGCAGCGACCTTTATCACCACCTTTGGTTTGCTGGGCTTGTATAAGGCCAACATCATCCGCGCCACTGAGACATTTAAATCGGTGATCATCTCGGCCACCTTGGCGATTGCGCTGTTGTATGTGGTGCAGATGATCATGTCGTTGGCCTTTGGCAACTCGATCCCGTTTTTGTTTGAAAATGGCGTGATTGGCTTGGGCTTTGCGGCGTTTGTGGCCGTGATTGCCTCGCTGAACTTGATCTTGGACTTTGACCTGATTGAGCGCTCAGCAGAGATGCGTGCACCCAAAGCCTTTGAATGGTTCTGTGGTGTGGCACTGCTCGCCACCTTGGTGTGGATGTATCTGTCGTTCTTGCGTTTGCTGGGGATCATCCGTAGCGAATAATTCAGAACTGCAAAAACAACCCTCCTTGCAGGTGACTGCGGAGGGTTTTTTTTGGCCTAAAGAAAGCATGCTGAATACTACCAACTGGCCTTATTCACCCCGTTAGAATCCGTTATGCTGGTGTTAGGGTCTGTTGACATTTCATGCGTGAGCCGCGTTGCTTGGCAAAATCGTGCCAG
>CALFYA010000127.1 GCA_937952925.1 uncultured Moraxellaceae bacterium | reverse complement strand
AATGGATATCACCGAGCATGGCTAAGGATGCGGTGACGCCACCATAGACCGGATGGGTCAGCACCACGATATACGGCAAACCGGCATCGCGTAGCTTTTGGATCGCAGCCGAGGTACGTGCCATTTGCATCAATGACAACAAGCCTTCTTGCATGCGTGCGCCACCAGACGCGGCAAAACACACCAACGGCTGTCCGAGCTGGCGTGCGGTTTCACAGGCCAGCACAAAACGATCACCGACCACACTGCCCATTGAGCCACCCATAAAGTCAAACTCAAAGGCACAGGCCACCACTTCGATGCTGCCCACCCGCCCTTGTTTGACGATCAAAGCCTCGCTTTCACCGGTTTGCTGTTTGGCTTTGGCGACGCGCTCAGGATACGGCTGGCTATCGACAAACTGTAGCGGATCAGTGGTGACAAACTGCTGCCCCAGCTCTTGATTGACTTGATCAAAAAAGCCTTGCAAACGATCACGCGCCCGCATTTTCAAGTGCTCGTCGCAATTGGGGCACACATACAAATTGAAGGTCATTGCGGTACGTGTGGTCACCGAATGACACACCGGACACTCAATGGTCGGCTCAGTTTGCAGGGCGGTCGGCGAGCTTGGCTCTTTACGGATCGCAATCGTTGGAACCGGACGCTCCAACCACGGCAGATGGGCAGCAGTTTCACTCATGACAAATCATCCAAGGCTTGACGCAGTTCGGCTACTTTAGCAACCGCTTGTGTATGCGCGGTTGCAGCATCAATCTCACCAAACGGACGCACCAACGCAGTCCCCACAATCACCCCATCGGCGACACGGCCAACGGCTTGGGCGCTGTCACGGTCACGAATCCCAAAGCCCACGCCAATCGGCAGATTGGTTTTTTGGCGGATTTCGGCAATCCGATTAGCCACTTCAGTGGTGTCGAGCGCACTTGAGCCGGTCACACCTTTGAGCGACACATAATAGACATAACCCCGCGCCGCTTTGACCACATGCTCAATCCGCGCTGAGGTGGTGGTCGGTGCAAGCAAGAAAATCGGATCAATCTGATGTTTTTGCAAAATTGGATCGAGCAAATCGGCTTCTTCTGGTGGCAAGTCCACCATCAGCAAACCATCGACGCCTGCAGCTGCGGCTTTGGCTACAAAGTTTTCATAACCAATGATTTCGATGGGATTGAGATAACCCATCAACACAATCGGAGTGTCTTGGTCGTTTTGGCGAAACTCAGCGACCATTTCTAACGCCTTGAGTGTGCTAGTGCCACCGGCGAGCGCACGCTCTGCGGCTAACGCAATCACAGGGCCATCGGCCATCGGATCGGAAAATGGCAAGCCGAGTTCGAGCAAATCTGCGCCTGCCTCGACCATCGCATGCAGCAACGGCACGGTCACTGCTGGTGCAGGATCACCCGCCATCACATAAGGAATCAATGCTTTACGACCTTGGGCTTGCAATGAGGCAAAACGAGCAGCAATACGAGACATAATCGAGAATATTCCTCAAATGGTGGGGATGCGCACAGATTCGCGCCCCGACAGGATTAATCAATGGCTTGGATTGTATCCTGAAAATTACTCAAAAATATGTGGTCTCGCTGTGTTTTGCTTACCAACGGGCGAAATGTTTTTCGACCAGTCCGGTTTGTCCATCAAATGACCAACTGCGCCCATCAGGGGCGTTGATTTGACCACTGACCTGCCCCACCCATTGATGAAAATGACTGCCCACAATCCCTGCATTAATCGACTCTTGGCGGCACCAACCGGTTTCGACCTGCAAGCGCACTCGCTCATCAGCACTACGGATCAGCCATAACTGCTCAGATTGTTGCTCAAACAGTACAGGCGGCAGTTCATGCGGCTGACCCTCCACCCATAAGGTATTTTCGGTACCAAAGGTTTCATTAACGCCATTGGCAAGGTTGAGGCCAATCCGCACGCCTTGACGCACCGTAGATACACTCAGCCAATGCCATGCGGTATCACGCCGTAAAAACCCACAGCTATCATCTGTGGCACCAAGCCACCCTGCTTGGGACAAATCAATCCATTGATTTTGCCAATACAACAGGCCACTCACCGCAAGGGTGGTATTTTTTTGGGTATACGTCCAACCATTGGCTGCCGTCGGGGTACACAGATGCAGCGGTTGCGATGATTGCTCGGCGAGCACAGCATCAAGATGCAACTGTCCACGATAGGTCACCCGTACATGCCGCTGACCGTGCTCCTTGCGCATCGACAAACACCAGCCCCGATGCGAAATCGTGCTTTCGCCACGATCAGGCGTCAAATCCAAATGGGTGTGATGCGCGAGTGGATTAATAAAAGAAATTTCAAAAGTTTGACCGGTCAGTTGATCGTGTACATAAAAAAAGCCATGCCCCGCCCATGTCAAATCGACCAGCGCCACCCCCACCATCAGGTGTTGATGATTGATACTGACAAACTGAAATTGCTTGAAGGCCAGACGCTTACGCAAACCGGTAATCGACCGACCATACGGTGATTGATAATCAAAATCTTGCCAATTGATCACCGAGGGTGCAGCCGCCAAACGTCCAAACCGAGGTTGTCCAAGCGAAATCAGTGGGGTGTGGAGTCCTTGTGCGTGCATGACGGCGCTGTCCTGATTTTGAACTTATTTCATTGCTGAATCTTTACTCAATTTGAGGGTCGAGGATTGGCGAAACACGACAAAAAAATGCCATCGACAAGGCGATGGCAGATGATGGAGCAGACGAATGATTAAGTCACGGTAATCCCATCAAGCTTGGCCACGGTCAGCAAATCTTTATCACCACGCCCCGACAAATTGACAATAATCGTCTGATCCTTGCGCATGGTCGGTGCAAGCTTTTTGACATAGGCCAGCGCATGACTCGTTTCGAGTGCCGGAATAATCCCCTCAGTACGGGTCACTTCGCGGAATGCCGCCAACGCCTCTTCGTCGTCAATCGCCACATATTCCACGCGTTTGATGTCTTTGAGGAAGCTGTGCTCAGGGCCGACACCAGGGTAGTCTAGACCAGCCGAAATCGAATGGGTTTCGATGATTTGGCCTTGGTCATCACTCATCAAATAGGTACGGTTGCCATGCAACACGCCAATCCGGCCGGCACTCAACGGCGCTGAGTGTTTGCCAGTCGCGATCCCATAGCCTGCTGCTTCAACGCCATACATCTTGACGCTGCTGTCGTTGAGGAATGGCCAGAACAAACCAATCGCATTGCTGCCACCACCCACACAAGCCACCAACGCATCAGGCAGCTTGCCGGTCATGTCCAAGTGTTGCTGACGTGCTTCACGACCAATAATCGACTGGAAATCACGTACCAGCATTGGATACGGATGTGGACCTGCGACTGTTCCAATGATGTAATAGGTGCTATCAACATTGGTAACCCAATCGCGCATCGCTTCGTTCATGGCGTCTTTGAGCGTGCGTGAACCACTCGTCACCGGCACCACGGTTGCGCCGAGCAGGCGCATGCGGTAGACGTTGAGCGCCTGACGTTGTACGTCTTCAGCACCCATATAAATCACACATTCCATGCCTAAGCGTGCAGCGATGGTGGCGGTTGCCACACCATGCTGACCTGCGCCGGTTTCAGCAATCACCCGACGTTTGCCCGACAGCTTGGCCAGCAAGGCTTGACCGATGGTGTTGTTGACCTTGTGCGCACCGGTGTGATTGAGGTCTTCACGCTTGAGATAAATCTGTGCACCGCCGAGTTCGCGGCTCCAACGCTCCGCCAAATACAAGGGGCTTGGACGACCGACAAAATGCGCCAAGTCATGATCAAACTCACGCAAAAACTCAGGGTCGTTTTTCATGCGGGCATACAGCTGCTCGAGATCTTCGAGCGCTGCCATCAGGGTTTCAGAGACAAAGCGACCGCCATGTACGCCAAAATGTCCGCGTGCATCGGGATAAGCGGCAAAGTCCACATTTGCCAAATCAACATTGTCCATCGTGTACTCCTGCCAAAAACTGTTGAATCAATTGAGCATCTTTGCAGCCCTTACGCGCCTTGCCAGTCTGTGGGTCAATTTCTTCCACTCCACCACTGACATCGACCGCATAAGGTGCGGTTTGTGCGATGGCTTCTCGCACGTTTTGTGGGGTCAAGCCCCCAGCCAAAATCAAGGGAATCTGTGCGGCAGGCCAGCGCCGCCAATCAAAGGCATGGCCTGTTCCGCCTTTGAGGTCAGGATGCCATGCATCCAGCAATATCCCACTTGCGCCAACCGCTTGATAACGTGCAATCTCAGCAAGCAAATCCATATCAGGTTTGACCTGTAGGGCTTTGATAAAGCGCCGGTTGGTCGCTTGGGCGATCTGCTGACATTGTTCGGGCGTTTCATCGCCATGCAATTGCAACAAGTCGAGCGGCACTGACCGCAGCACGGTTTGAATCTCATCGACTGACGCATCGACAAACAAACCCACGAGCTGTACAAACGGGCTGATGTGCTGAGCCAAGACTTGGGCTTGTGCAATCGTCACCGCACGCGGACTAGGGGGATAAAATACCAACCCAATAGCATCTACGCCCGCTCGTACCGCAGCATCGACATCTTGCACACGGGTCAAGCCACAAATTTTGCTACGGGTCATCAGCAATCCTCAAAATCAGGTGCACATCGAATGTTAAGCCATATTGGGTGCCCTGCGGCAGACGGCAACTGTACAAGGCGTTTTTTTTCGATGCAATTGACAATTTTACAAGCTGTTGACGTTTTGTCCTAGCGCTGTACATTGATCCATCATTTGACAATAGCTGGCTGCACCTCATCCGCATCAGGAATTTTCATGAAATTAGTTTGGTTTCGCCGTGATTTACGGGTCAGCGATCACCCTGCGCTATGGCATGCCTGTCAAAGCGGTGAGCCGGTATGCGCGCTGTTTGTGGTCAGTGCCGCACAGTGGCGTGAGCATCATATGGCTGCGATCCAAGTCGATTTTGTGTTGCGTACACTTGCGGTGCTCCAGCAAGATTTGGCCGCACTCAACATCCCGCTGAAGATTTTACACATCGACCGCTTTGCCGACACCGCAACTCAATTCATCCAGTTTTGCCAACAACATCAAATTGACCAAGTATTTTGGCAACACGAATACGAATGGAATGAACGACAACGCGACCAAGCTTGTATTTTGGCATTGCGTGACGCAGGCATTGATTATCAGTTGTTTCATGATCAATGCTTGATTGCCCCAAAAAAGATCCTGACCGGTTCGGGTGAGTTTTATAAGGTGTTTACGCCTTTCAAGAAAAACTGGCTCAAACAACTGAGTGAACAACCCGCTGTCTGCACCCCCGTCCCCGCCCCTGTCGCAAGCTGTACGCTCTCTGCTGACCCACTGCCCGCCCATATCGACGGTTTTGAGCCGATGGATGAGACACGACAGGCGCTATGGCCTGCCGGTGAGCATGCAGCGCAGCAGCGCCTGACCCAGTTTATTGCGCGACATTTGGCGCAGTATGCCACCGAACGTAATCGCCCCGATCTGGATCACACCAGTCGGCTGTCTGCGTATTTGGCGGTGGGCGCGCTCAGCAATCGTCAGTGTTATGTGGCGGCGCATCAGGCGCTTGAGGGGCGTGTAGAAGCCGATGTGTGGGTCAGTGAGCTGTGCTGGCGTGATTTTTATCGGCATGTATTGATTGGCTTTCCACGCGTATCACGCGGTCAAGCGTTTGATGTGGCGACCGACCGTCACGTTGAGTGGTCATATGATCAAGCTGCATTTACGCGCTGGTGTGAGGGCAACACCGGTGTGCCGATTGTCGATGCGGCAATGCGGGCGCTCAAGGCCGAAGGCTGGATGCACAATCGCCTGCGCATGATCACCGCGATGTTTTTGACCAAAGATTTGTTGATCGATTGGCGCTGGGGCGAGCGTTATTTTAGTGAGCAATTGATTGATGCGGATTTGGCATCCAATAATGGTGGCTGGCAATGGTCGGCATCTACTGGCACCGATGCTGCGCCTTATTTTCGGATTATGAATCCGTTTACCCAAGGCAAAGAGCACGATCCGTCTGGTCTGTATATCAAACGCTGGATTCCTGAGCTATCACGCTTACACGGCGATCAGGTTCATGATATGAAGCTACTGGCACTATGCAAAAATTATCCTCGCCCGATGGTGGATCACAAGTTGGCACGTGAGCGGGCGATTACGGCGTTTAAACGCTAAGCAATCAACACCTGAACAGGCGTTTTCATACACCTTGTGCTCAAAATCCATTTGCAAAGTACGCCAAAATAGGCAAACTCGGAATATTGTTGCATTTTTGGATGCGGTGAGCGCACACCCAGATGATAGGACATCACATCAGCATTCACACACGGACAGATGGTGGATGCATCAACAACAATCCGGTTGAGGATCTCGCATGCGACTAATTGGCCATCGGGGCGCACGCGGTGAAGCTCCCGAAAACACCTTGGGTGGTTTTCGTTATTTACGCTCGCTTGGGGTACGTGCCGTTGAGTTTGATGTGCGGCTGATGCGTGATGGCACATTGGCGGTCATCCATGATGACAACCTGATGCGTACGGCGGGTGTGCCAGTCAGTCTCAACGCCTTATATCGTGAAGATTTGGGGCGGCAGGACAACCGTCAGGGTTGGCCGAATTGGCCGGAGCCAGAACCGATCCCCACACTCAATCAAGTACTCAGCGAGATCCGCGAGTTTCAGCATATTGAAGTCGAAGTTAAACCGGTCAATGATCTAGCAGTGGCTTATCAACTGATTGATCGTCTGCTGCATCAGCTGTCGGGCTGGCGCGAACACGCCATCATTACCTCATTTGATCTCAAAATCCTGCAAGCCCTACAACAAAGCCGTAGCCCGATGCGTCGCGGGTTGTTGATTGAAACGCTCGCGCCCAAAGATGACCCGATTGAAATGGCGCAACGTCTAGGTTGTGTGCAAATTGGGATCAAAGATGCGCTTTGTACCGCTCGGATCATCGAACGCGCTCATGCGGAGGAGATGCGCTGTAGCGTGTGGACAGTCAATGACCTTGATCGCGCTCGGCAATTGGCTTATTGGGGCGCAGATGGTTTGATTACCGACTACCCGTATCGCATGCTGACGGCGAATATTGGTGAGCTGTGATTATTCATGCTGTGCCTTGATCTGCAAAGTTCACCCATATAGCCAGCTCGGTGAATTTTAATGGACATCATCTCATGGCAATCTGAGCTTGCTCGTCTCATTGCCCTTTGCCTAGCAGAGTGGCACAAAAACAATCAAAATATTGAAATAGCTATGTTTTGCGTTGACTGCCATCCTTGGAATGGCCTTCTCAACTTGAGCATACTGACACAAGCAGAACTAGATCAGGATCAATTACTCGCAGATACGGATGAAATGGCTGCTTGGAAGCATTTTGCCTTTTCAGCTGGTTATGAATTTTGGGCTTTTTCAAAGGCTTTGGGCATTGCTATGCAACATGAATATAATCTCTCAACAAACTCGTTTGCTACTTCAGAAAAGTATTTTTATGCTTGTGCATCGGCTGTAGCTGGCGAGTTGGTTTTGCCTCAACTGGCAAACATGACTCAATCATCATCGTTCAAGATCAGCGTTACAAACCCCGACAGCCACAAAGAGTATTATTATTCGGCATCATGAAAATTATCCCTGTGCCGTTCATTTACAGTATTTGATTAAAAGAGCGCCGTCACTCTTCTACTGCACCTGTGCTTTCATCATCACCTGCCCATTCTCGTCCTGTAGCAGCAAGGTTTTGCCTTTTAGCTCATAACGTCTGGTGCGATCAAACGCATCAATCAAATCGGCTTCTTGCGCGAGTGCGCCAGCACAGATTGATCGAGAAATCCCGATACGCACACTAAGCTCCCCGCTAAGCCCCAAACTGTATTCCCCATACAACGTATTACAGCCTGTTGAGCCTGATACTTGGGCGCGTTCATTAAACTTCATCAACGGCTGCTGGCTATACGCTTCTGCTCGTTTACCTTTGATGCTGTGAATCAGCCATGTACTGCCCACCAAGGTCGGTTGCTTGGCATGACTCATCACTGGCGCTGGGATGCTGATCACTGGCAACGGTTGGGTACTTGTGGATGGATGCGTGACGGTGGTTTGACGCTGACACCCCACCAACAACGTACTCCCAAGCACAGCAATCATCATCAATTTGGCATAAAACATCATTATCCTCGTGCTGTCCTGATCAGGTTGGTCACCACCGCCAATCGGATGGCAAACTATTTCTTTTGTCCGACTGGTGAACAAGCGTACACCCATGATAGGATGATCGTGCGCCATTGTATCTCGACGGTTTGAGCCGCACTCTAGATATCATGTCGGACAAATTTTGCTGTTTTTTCGCCCCCTCTTTGCGGAGCTTCTTCGCTCATGTCCCAGACCGCTGAACGTGCACCCCTCAACTGGCCTGCAGTGCTGATCCTGCTGACCACTCCTCTTGCTGCGCTGATCCTGATCCCATGGTACGCCATTCACCACGACTACTCTGTCGCGGCATGGGTCAGTTTTGTATTGTTTTTGGCATGGAATGGCCTTGGTATCACCGCAGGTTATCACCGGTTGTGGGCGCATCGCACGTATGATGCGAGCTGGCCTGTACGTTTTATGCTGATGCTTGGTGGTACGATGGCGATCCAAAACAGCATTTTGTTTTGGTCATCGGGTCACCGTACCCATCATCGCCACGTCGATCACGTCGATCTTGATCCATACTCCGCCAAACGTGGCTTTTGGTTCTCGCACATGGGGTGGATGCTGCGCAACTATCCAAGTGGCAATCCCGATTTTCGCAATGCACCCGATCTGCAAAAAGATCCGATGGTGATGTTTCAGCACAACTACTACATCCCGATGATTTTGGTCACCAACTTGGGTTTCCCTGCGCTGGTTGGCTGGGCAGTCGGTGATTTTTGGGGCGTGATGCTGCTGGCTGGTTTGCTGCGTTTGGTGGCAAGCCACCACTTCACCTTCTTCATCAACTCACTGGCGCATATGTTTGGCAAACAGCCTTACACCGATGAAAACACCGCACGTGACAACTTCTGGTTGGCACTGGTCACTTGGGGCGAGGGTTATCACAATTTCCACCACATCTTCCAATACGACTATCGTAATGGGGTGAAATGGTGGCAATTTGACCCGACCAAATGGTTGATTTTGGGTCTGTCCAAAGTTGGCCTTACCTCCAACCTTAAACGCGTCCCCGAATTCACCATCAAAAAAGCTGAAGTGTCGATGAAATTCAAACGCGCTGAGCAAGAGTTGGCGGTGTATGGTCACGATGTACGTGAAGATGCACAAATGCTGCGTGAGCGCATCAGCAAAGAATACGACGCCTTTACCCAAACCCTCAATGAGTGGGCAGCGCTCAAAGAAAAAGCCATTGAGATGAAAAAGGCCGAGTTTGCGCAAAAACTGCATGAAGTCGACGAGCGCATGAAGCTTGAATACCGCTTGGTTGAACAACGCATGCAAGCGCATAGCATGCAAATGGAAACCATTTTGCAAAACCTACGCCAGCGGATTGCTCGCCGTACCGCCTAAGCCCCTGCGCTCCTTGCCGCAACCATGTTAAGGTTGGGGCATCGCGTCAACACCAGACCTCGCGTCTGGTGTTGTGTTTTTTGGAGTGCTTCATGCAAATCGACGCCCGCTATATCCAGCTTGATCCCCGCCTGTACCACTGCCAAGCGCCTGATCCACTCAAACAGCCGCGTGCCGGACACTTTAATCCGTTGGTGGCAGCACAGCTCGCTTGGCCTGCCGATTGGGATTGGGTACAGATTTTGGGTGGTGCACAAGTGCCAGAAGGTTTTCAACCCTTGGCGATGGCCTATGCAGGGCATCAATTTGGGCATTGGGCCGGACAGCTCGGCGATGGGCGCGGTTTGCTATTGACCCAAGTCCGTGATGTCGATGGACAGTTGATGGATTTGCATCTCAAGGGTGCTGGCCTCACGCCCTTTTCGCGGATGGGCGATGGTCGTGCGGTATTGCGTTCGGTGATTCGTGAATATTTGGCAGGGCACGCGCTCAACTGTCTGGGCATTGCGTCGTCCAATGCGCTGGGCTTTGTCACCTCCAATACCCCCGTGCAACGTGAAAAATATGAGCAAGGCGCAGCGCTGCTGCGGGTCGCCGATAGCCATGTGCGGCTCGGACATTTTGAATGGATCAATCGCTTTGCACCTGATCTGCTCAAACCGTTTACCGATGCGATGATCGACACCTACTACCCCACTTGCAAAGACGCCCCCTCGCCGTATTTGGCGTTTGCCGAAGCGGTGGTGGATCGCACCGCCAAGATGATTGCCGATTGGCAATTGATTGGCTTTGCGCATGGGGTGATGAATACCGATAACCTGTCGATCACGGGGAGCACGCTGGATTTTGGCCCCTACGGCTTTATGGAACGCTTTGTGCCCGATTGGATCAATAATCACTCCGACAGCAATGGGCGTTATACCTATCAAAATCAGCCGAGTATTGCCCACTGGAATTTATGGGTATGGATGGGGCAATTGCTGCGTCTTGACTTACGCAAAGAAGATTTGCAAAACGTACTAGCGACCTTTGAGCCTGCCTTTTTGGGTTATTACGGTGCAGGTTTGGCAGCTAAATTTGGGCTACCTGCTGATCATCCGCAGGTGTTTGAGCTTGGCATGAGCTTTTTGCAGATCTTGCAAAAAGAACGACTCGACTACAGTACGTCATTTCGCCTGCTCTCTGGCAATTGGCAACGCTTGATTGATGAGTGTGTGGATCGGGATGGCTTTATGGCGTTTGCCGAGCGTTATCAGGCGATCATTGATGAGGTGGTTGATTCTGCCCTGCGCCGTGATCAGATGGATCAGGTCAATCCACGCTATATTTTGCGTAATCATATGGCGCAACGTGCGATTGAACGCGCCGAAACCGGTGATTTTGCCGAGGTGGATCGGTTGTTTCGACTGCTCACGAATCCGTTTGTGGTGCAAGCAGACGTTGAAACTGCCACAGATTTGGCACCACTAGCAGATGAACATGCGCCGGTGGCGGTAAGTTGTTCGAGTTGAGCGCACGCCATGAAACCAGAGATCAACCCCAACAAAATCGTCATCCTCTCCGGTGCTGGCATTAGTGCCGAGAGTGGGCTTGCCACCTTTCGCGATAGCGATGGCTTGTGGTGTCAGTACCGGATTGAAGATGTGGCGAGTCCCGAAGGCTGGCAACGCGATCCGGCGTTGGTGCTTGATTTTTATAACCAACGCCGCCGTGATGCCGCACAAGCACAGCCCAACAGCGCCCATGTTGCCCTCGCCGAACTCGAACAACACTATGAGGTGGTGATCATCACGCAAAATGTCGATGATTTGCATGAGCGCGCTGGTTCGACGCATGTGCTGCATGTGCATGGTGAGCTGCGCTACGGGCGTAGTAGCCTTACCGAAGATCATCGCCGTTTTTTGGGCGATCAACCGATCCAGATCGGTGATTTGGCGGATGATGGCAGCCAACTCCGCCCCGATATTGTGTGGTTTGATGAGAATGTACGCTTTTTTGATGAAGCGCGTGAGCACATCAAAACCGCCTGTAAGGTGATGGTGGTCGGCACATCGCTCACGGTGTTTCCGGTGGCGAGCCTTGTCCATGCGGCACGCGGACGTGCTGAAAAAATCTTGATCACTCAACAGATTGATCGTGTGCCTTATGGCTTTCAGCTGCTACGTGGTCAAGCGTCGGGCTTGGTGGCGGCAGTGGTGCAGGATTGGGTGAGTGTGCGGCGGTAGCGTTGAGTTTTCGTTTTTCGTTGTGCTATAAACCTATTCGGGAGATGCAAGTTTTGACCGATCACTTTTTAGACGAAATTTGATCTTATGCATCATGTTTTTGGTATCTTATGTGTCAGGGTGATACATAAGCGTAGTTAGGTTTTTACACCAAAGCCCGAAGGAGGGTAAACATGAGCGACGTAGAAGTAGCAATGGAAAACAAATGGTTCTATGAAGATAAAGGTCAACGAAAGGGGCCCGTATCCGAAGATGAACTTATTAAACTTATAAAATCTTCAATCATTTCTCATGGGTCATCCGTTTGGAAAGAAGGTTTCCCAGATTGGTTAAAAGTTGAGAATACAGACCTTCGTATCTATCTTGATAATAGCTCTCCACCACCATTGTCAGGAGAACATATCAATAACACAATAATTTGGTTCTTGGCATTTGCTCCATTAATTGGTTATTTCCTCGAATGGATTGTTGCTGGAGCAGTGCATGGCAATAACCAATTTGCAGCACAAGTGGCAATGGCAAACAGTAAATACTGGTTTGTTACATTAGCTCTAAATATTGGTCTTTCAGTTTTAGATGAAAAGAAGCTTAAAAAGGCTGGCCATAACACAGACAAATTCAAGGGTTGGGTTTGGCTTGTTCCTGTTTATTTATTTCAGCGAGCAAAAGCCACAAAGCAAAATCTTGCTTACTTTATCGTTTGGATTGTTTGTTTTGTATTAGTTCTTTTCAGCTAACAAAACCTAACAAGGTGCTCAACTGGACGGGCTAACGCCCGCCAGTTAGCACGGCGTTAGAAGCCAGAGAAGATCATCTATGAAATTTAAGAACATTTTCATATTCCCCCTACTCCTTTCACTTAACACTCTTGCAAATGCAGCACCCCCAAGCGTTAAGGCTATAACTAGCAGCATAATTAAAATCGCCTCCAAGTACGCAGAGGCCGTTAGCTGCGGAGAGCATAAAATCGGGCCAAATGATATTGCCGCCCTTGCCGCATGGAAGCCCGGCACTGACTTTACCGAGGTGGAGTACCTCGTATTCTGGAATGCAGATATGGGCTGCACCGGTGGCACAGCCTTTTTCGGAATCCAGGTTGCTTCTATAAAGGTTGATCAGTTCGGCCATTTTTATGTAGATGCGCTGGAGTCCTCTCCAAACAAATCCATATCTGGGGGCGCCTTACTAGGCTATGGCAAGGTGATTGGTGCCTCGAAGGGCACCGTAACCATAGAGGCCAGCTGCGGACTGCGCTACAACATGATCGAAGTACCCAAAATATGTGATGAGCAAGAGAGCTTTAATCTAAATCTTCAGAAACAAAGAGATGAGCACGAGTCTTGTAGCCAAGATGAAATGTGGGTACCCACCGGTAAAACTGCAACGCTGCTTGGCTTCTAACAACTTATCGGAGTGCACTGCTCGCAAAGTTAAGCTACATTTCGTGTAGCAAATTTTACTCACTGGCGCTCAACTCGCGCCACGTTAGGTTATAAACTATGGAAACACTCTTCACTATCATTGCAATAATTATAGTTCTCGCATTAGCAGAAACTGTAATTAATAAATTTAAATCAATTAACAAATTCAAAACAAGGGAAGAGTTAGAGACAATGATGATTACCAAAACTTATAGCAAGGCTAGATCGGAAGAGCAC
>CALFYA010000126.1 GCA_937952925.1 uncultured Moraxellaceae bacterium | reverse complement strand
GGCTACTGGGGATCAGGCAAGCATGCCTCGGCCGACGGCACGAAATGGAACCTCTACGAGCAAAATCTGATTTCCGAGCATCACATTCGCTACGGCGGCTATGGCGGTATCGGCTACTACCATGTCTCCGACAAGTTCATCGCGCTGTTCAGCCACTTCATTTCCTGCGGCACCTACGAGGGCACCCACATCCTTGATGGGCTGATGACCAACACTTCGGATATCCGACCAGACACCATCCACGGCGATACCCAGGCCCAGAGCTACACGGTGTTTGCGCTTTCCCACCTCTTGGGTATCAAACTGATGCCGCGCATCCGTGGCATCAAGGATCTGGTGTTCCATCGGCCCGACAGCAACAAGAAATTTACGCATATCGACCGGCTTTTCAGCGACGACATCAACTGGCAGATGATCGAGACCCATTTGCCGGACATGCTGCGCGTGGCAGTTTCCATCAAGCTCGGAAAAATTTCCGCCTCGGCCATCCTGCGTCGCTTGGGAACTTACAGTCGAAAGAACAAGTTGTATTTCGCCTTCAAGGAACTCGGCAAAGTAATCCGAACCATGTTCCTGCTGAAATACGTTGGCGACGTCGAACTTCGCCGACTCATCCATGCGGAAACCAACAAGTCGGAGCAATTCAACGGTTTCGAGAAAAAACTGTTTTTCGGCGGAGAAGGGGTGATTGCCGAAAACCTGCGCCATGAACAGCGCAAGATCATCAAGTACAACCATCTCGTAGCCAATCTGGTCATCTTGCACAACGTGGTTGGGATGAGCCGGGTTCTGAAGAAACTCCAGGCTGAAGGTGCTGTTATCAATCAGGAAGTCTTGGCCGGACTGGCGCCATACCGGTTGGAGCACATCAATCGTTTCGGCGACTACGTTTTGGATTTCCGGCGCAAGGTTGAGGCATTGGATGAGGGATTCCGAATTCTGGAGATCGAATCGCCGAGCCAAACCGAATGACCAAGCGTGAGCAGGTCGGCGAAGATGATTTCGCATCAGCCAAGGAATTTTCTTTTTAAGAACAAATCGCTAAGCGGCTTTTTTGAGGATTTCACATGAATCCCGGCCGACCCTCTTAAAGGGCTTGGTGGGTTTGACCTCAGTCACCGTCACTTTATTGTCTTTTGCCACCTTGCCGAAGGCGGCGGTCATGCGTTGGGTCAGGGTGTCTAAGCGTCCATATTCAACAATCAGGGCATCATACTGATCATCGTCGTCATCCAGTCCTGCCAACAGATACTGACCAACATCCTGATCTGAAATGGCGTCCAGTAATAGGCCATCATCGTCATTGCGAATCATGTCAACCAACAGGTCAGCGGTGGAGCAATCATGCGACTTTAGAACAGGCCCATCCCAGCGCACCGGCTTACCCGTGACTTGATTGAGTAGCGTGTCGATGTCCTGTTGGGTGATCGGGCGATGACTGACTTTGGATGATGGGCGATCAAGCAGACGCTTGAGGATCTTGTGATTGGCGACGGCGGTGTATGCGTAGGTTGCACCAAGATATTTGCCGTACTGCCCCATTGCCCACTCAACCGCTTGATCAGAGCTGGTCGTACCCAATACAGCAACGGTATCCACATATTTGGATTCAGTGCCCGACTGCATCAAATTGACCAAGTACCAGAGGTCAAGATCACCCACACCATCGGCCATAAATGCAGGGAGACTACGGCTGACACCACTGATGTGACCAAATGCGAGGTTTGAGTAAACCGTGATTTCTGCATCAGGCGTGACCATTGTGCGTTCACTGTGAGCAGGGTTGTCTTGAATAAAAATGGATTGATTGTCGAAGCCGTCCACGGTCTTTCCCCATGTTGAGATATGACCAGTGTGACGGCTGTAGGAGGGTGGTTTTGGAGGGTTCCGGATTAGCCTTTAATCATCGGGTACATCTTGATAAATGTCAGGGGGACGACCAACGGGTCACGGTTTTGCCCTGCCAAATCAACACTTGCTGCCTGTAGAGCCACCAAACGCCGATTGCTCACCGCAACATGATCACGATCATCTCGCCGTACTAGGCTAATGGTCATCCACATCAGGTATTCGGCAGGTAGACCTTGCGTGCCATCGCCACGAAACATAATGTTTTTGACGGCTTGAGCCGAGGTCAGGATATTCCCATCCTCTGTTTCCAAAAAGGTGACGTTGACCGTATTGCCACTGTTGCCAGTGATAAAGTTTTGTTGAAAGTGACCGATCTGCACGCTGTCATTTTGGGCATCAAGTACTGAGAACTCTGTTTCTGTGGCGAGCCACGGCAGCACTTTGGCAAAGTCATAATAGGCTTGTGTGGGGAGTTGATGAAAAAGGTCTACATTCTTGAGAGGACCGTTGGGGTCAAATGGCTCTAGATCCACGATGTAATGCGCTTTGCTCAGGGTTCCAAGCGCGTGTACGCTCTTATAGATCGACCGAAGCTCCATCGCGGTCAAGCCACCCCACCAACGACCACGAGTACCGGTAATGGTAGTTTCCCCAACTGAGGACGTGGTTCGCTCGGCTCGGACATCACTCAAACTGCGCATTATCATCCCCTACAGCTGGCGCACCATCCTCACCATCCTGTGGATCAGCTGGTAGACCAAATCCATCCTCTTGCCCACCACCCATGCCTTCAGGGTCGGATTGCATAGAGTGGAGTAAGGCATCCGCCATAATCTCTGCTTCGTCCATGTCCCAACCACCAATGTTTTCCAAAAAGATCATGATGGCTTTTTTGTCTTTAAGACTAAGCTCCTTGATGGCTGCAACTGACTGGGCTGACAGCGCCATGGAGTTGGCGCGATTCATCCGGTTATTGATCGCTTCAGACGAAGCTGCTGAGAGGTCGGAGTAGTATTCAAACTGCCACGGATAATCCTGTGGCTGAAAGTATTCACTGTAACGAAAGCCCCAATCGATCATACAGATATGATTGAACATCTCAGTCAAACTACGGCGGATGGGTACAGAGCGACGTTGCATTTGAGCTGAGGTATGAAATGCCGCCCCATCCCCCAAGCCTCCAGCCAACATATCTGCCCAGCCCACCATGGACACATCGACGCCCATGCCCCCCATCATGCGACGGACATTGATCATAAATGTGTCGATGTTGATGGGTGTTGAGCGGCGCGACAGATCCCCCAGAGGGTTGAGTACCTGCTTATCATCAAACACGGGCAAAACGTGAAACTCTTTTGTCCACAAGGCTTCGCCACCGGTTAATGCTTTACGCACAAATTCACGGTGTTTTTTGAGTGTTGCCACCAAACCAGCTTTGTATTTCTTCTGCTGTGCAGCTGGCATACCAGCCATATTGACCGTTAAAAAGCATTGCTCTACAGCATCAGCGATCTGCTGGCTGTTCATCGCGGCCAACGTGAGGTTGACATCCTTCCAAGATTGTTCGATCAGCGATAAAAATGAGCCACCAACTGGTGACTGTACAATCGGCATATCTTGGCGTCGGTTTTTGGACAGTAAGATCTGTTGCTCTAAAGGCGTTGCGACTTCGATTTGTGGGATATGGTGAATACGCGGCATCTTCATGCGTGCCATTTGCATGGTATTGAGCGTGACCAGCGTGCGATCCCACCGCTTATAATCTTGGCACCGGTAGCCAACGGTAATGTCGCCCTGCTCATAGGTGCGAATGAGTGCTGGATGGGTGTATTCGTTCGCCAGTAACGCAACAACGCCCTGCCCTTCTTCGGTCAGCATCCTGACGTAAGCGTCGCCATAAATCTGTGCTTCCGTACAAACTTTCTCGGCAATCGCGTTAAACATCGGGCTTAATCGACGTGACTGATCTTCAACCCGTCTACGCAGTTCACCGGCACGCCGACCTTTACCCCGAATCGCCTTAATTGGTGTCATAAACACCATCTCGCCTTTGGCCTCGTGTCCACCCAATGCAGCGGTACAGTGCAAGCCAATCGCTTCACCGATGGATGGGTCTTTCGACATCATCATCCAAGTGGTGTAGATCTCACGACGGGTGCGTTTTTTATCGTTCTCGGTTTCATCCAGACCAAGGGTGAAGGGATCCATCATCTCAAGATTGGGATCAACATTCGCCATCGCGTTGACGTGTTGAAGTGCGGGTGCTGTCGAATGACGACTTGCTGAAAGCCGATCAAACAGCCATCCTCCAATGCCTGTATTCATAGATAAAACGCCCATATTGGTAATATGGGCATTGTGTTAGCGAATGGCTGAGGGTTTTGCTGGGTTCCGGTATTTGATTAAGTAGAGGGTGTTGGAGGGTTTGTTTGACTGTTACCTGGCATTACGCCTCCATGTTCATGTGACTTGCCACTGACACTACCAGCCACCACATCGGTTTGCCCTGTCACGGTGCCGGTCGAAGTGAAATCACCTGTTTGCTCAAAGTTGCCAGTTTGCTCAAAATCGCCTTCAAGAATTAGTCGCCCTTTGATGCGAAACACAGGAGCCTCAAGCAATACTTGCTGAGTTGCCAAGATTTCGATGTTCTTTTGCCGAATGCGCCGCACATCGACCACCGCCCCGACTTGATGGCCACGGTAGAACGCGATGATAGGGGCATTTGCTTGCCCCATCTCAAAGAAGATCCACACCTCTGCCCCAAACTTGACCAAACGCTCGGTATCGCGGTCATCCTCCCCCACAGGATAGGCAAATTCAGCAGTCAGCCCATCCTCCGCTCCATCAGTCATACCTGGTATGCTGATCTGTGCAGTACGCTCCTCAGCGTTATAGCTGAGGATGGTTGCAGGGTAGTAGCCGTACAGCAACATGTTAGATCCCTAGAAAATTCACGACTGCACAAGAGTGCACAGAGACCGACGTGCCGAACACCAGCTCAATCACATCAACTGCCGTGTTTTCTGGTGGTGCCAAGTGCAGCGTGAGGGTGCGAGGGTTCAATTCTTCGACAGAGGAAGCCCCAGCTCCAGAAATCTGTGATGGTGTAAATTGTGAGATAAATTGGAAGTGTCCCAAGCCGCCGCCGCCACCCACGACAAAATCAAGGGTTTCAAAGAATCTTTCAAACAAATAATCCATATCAAAGACTTCAAGGTTATATTCCCAGAACTCCACAGGACCATCATCCACACTGTAATAAATACGAAATTCTGCATTTGGAATGGTCGTGGGAGGGAATGATAGGGTCGTTGGAGCACAATCAAGCCCAATGCCTGAAACATCTGGTACACGCATCACCCACAGGCTCGGCATCCCAGCATCAAGCGCATCTTGTACGGCCATATAGTCCAGATTGTTGGGCTGGTAGCCCAAACGCGCCCGAAGGCTTTGTGACGTGACCTCAAACGGCTGGTAAAACTTGCCGCGCTTGAATTTACCCACCATCACGCCAACGGTAAGACGTGGGGAGCTACTGACTTCAGAAAGGTCACGTACACCGGCGTATTGCACGCCAACAGCATCACCCAATTGGGTTGTGATTAACGTCATGGCTTATTTCTCCAGATTTGCGAACCAAATTTTTGTGGCCATGGCCGATGCTCCGCCTAAGGCACCTGATGCAAAGTGATGTGCTGCGGTCAGTACCACATACACTTGATCCTCAATGTGCAGTACCACACCAGCATTTAGGCGTTGATCCATCGGGCGTAGCATCGTGCCACGGCGAATCAACACCTTTTCCAGATTCATCAATTGACGCTCGGACAGCTTGGGGTAATACGACACGGGGCGTGAGGCAGTCGGCGTTGGCCGTTCAATGGTGCTGCCATCGAGGGCAACTGAGAAAAATGAGATTTTGGATTTGGCCAATACAACAGGATTGTCCTCCCATTGGACGGCACTAGGGTCATAACGCAGTAAAGGCGGCTCTTTCAGCAGCTCACTGACTCGCCAAAACACCAAGCGGCCTTGCCGTAAAAACATCACAGCGGATTCTTGCTGTAAGGCTTTGGCGATCAGGGTGGTGGGGATCTGTCCGCGCAAACACACAAATGACGAGACGGGCAAGTCCAGCTCAACAGCCAAACGACAACCACATGCCCGAAAAATCTCAGCAAAAGACGTATTACTGAGAATAATAGCGCGATTGGTGGGTTCGATCATGCGCTGGCAGCCAAATAGCACGGCTGTACACGAAATCCCACCGACCTTACGACCTTCTTTGATGGATTGGGTGGTGATGGGCAATACCTTGACGATGGTGACGGCAATTGCAGGATCACCAACCAGCAAAGTAGCCCCCAAGGTAATCGCTGCATCCAGTTCAGGAGTAGACTGTACAGATAGCTCAAGGCTGACAGGGACAGGCACCATATCCGTTCGCAGTGTCGCAGCAATGATCTGGGCGGCTGAGATGATCTGCCCTGTTGCCTCGATGACTATCAGCATCAATCCAGTTCCAGTGTGAAGGGCGCAGCGCAAAACACCGCTTTAGCAAACTCATTTTGCTCTTGGCTATAAGCCCCCTCCGCCTCACTGACAGACAGGCCAAACGGCATACCATTAAGGCTGGCTGTGCCATCCATGCGCCGAGCTTGCAGCACAGCACAATGCGCCCGACACAATGGCTGCATCAGCTCCCACTCCATTGCAGTGATGGGTAGGTATCGGTCTAATGTGATCGGTGCGGTTGCCGTGGTCTGCACCTCAAATGCTGTATGAGCCGCATAGCTGGTTGCAGCAGCGATCAACACATCAATCACATCATCGAGCAGCAGCGAATAGCCGATTTGCTGTAATTCAAAGTGCAATGTCTGGGCGACATCACCAATGGTACCCACATCCGCATGTGGGTAATCATCGGTGAGTGGGTGTAAGGTGGTCACCATGTGATTACCCGAAGAAGTTGGCAATACCACCAGCCAACTGCACCCCTTGGTTGAGTAGGTTCAAAGCACTTTGAGCGCGTTGAAGCAGTGGTTGTGCACCTTCAATTAGACGTTGACCGGGTAAAATCGTGTTGTTCTGACCAATTGCCGCGTTCAGGCCAAAGTAGTGGTATTGGATCTGTCCAGAAATAGTCTGAACCTCACTGCGACCATCCGAGTCTTTGTCAGATTGCTCAAAGGTGAAAGCACAGTCCATCAGTTCAAAGACACGAGTGAAACTGTCTGGGCGACCGTCATAGTAGTCACACTGAATAATCCCACCATTGGCAGCCACATACTCGGTAAATGCCAGTGCAATCGCGTTTTCAGTCTCCATACAGGTGATCGGCCCTTGATACAGGGTTTCAGGCACACCAGCAGGACCAATACGCAAGCCGTTGGCTATCGACACTTGACCGGGTTCACTAAAGGTCAGTGTGGGTCGAGGACAGGTTTGGATAAACAGCCGCATTTCCTCAAAACCACGAGGGACGATCATCCCTTGGCATTTCAACAGCGGGCTACCGGCAGCTTTGGCCGCAACATAGTCGGCCTTCATTTGAGCCGGTGTCAGAGGATTTCGTTGGCGCATAGCACATGATCCGTCGAATGATGATCATGATTGTGCTATGCGTGTGTGGGTCGGATTGGTAGGGTTCCGGTTTTTGATGCTTACACTGAGTTGTCGTCACCAATAAAAAAGTTTTTCCGTTTCTCTTATGGAAGATACGGAAGTAGTGGTGGGGGGCGCTGAGGGTATGGGGCTGTATGTGACCAATAAGCAGCCCTTTTTAGTGTGGGTTGTAGCGTACAGATGGCTCAAATAGTGGTGATGTGTGCGAATGGACTGGCGCAAGCTGTTATAAAATAATCAATAAATTCATCAGATACTTAAACCATAAAATAGACCTTTTAGAACTCTTTTCTTGCACTTGGTGTTATGTTACAAATCAATTCGGACGATGCAATTTTTGACTGATCACTTTTTGGACAAAATTCAATCTTATGCATCATCTTTTTGGACGCTTATGTGTCAGGGTGACACATAAGCGTAGTTAGGCATTCACGATAACCATTGAAATTACTGGGCGAGAACAAGAGTTCAGCAAAGTCGAGTGTATTAGTACTTTGTGTTCCATTGCCAGACTTAGCTTGGGTGAGGCTAAATGCATAGTCGACTCGATGCTGGATCCGTCGAACGATGATCGTGATTGTGCTATGCGTGTGGGGGTGGGATTGCTAGGGTTCCGGTTTTTAATGTGAGCCGTAACTGAGTCTAGTGGAATTTAGACGCCAGATTTGACAATAGCTCTTGAAGGTCTTTTATTTCCCATTTTGGGAAAATTAGAGTATAGTTCCACGATAGATCAATCGAGTCTGGCAAGTATGCGAGTGATTGCAAAGCGCACCTTACGACAGTTTTGGGAGCAACCCGGTCGCGAAGATGCGCAATCCGCACTGGAGGCATGGCACGATGTGGTGCTCAAGGCTCAATGGCTGACACCCAATGATGTCAAGCAGCAATTTGGTAATGCCAGTATCTGTGCCAACAATCGTGTGGTGTTCAACATTGCCGGCAATAAATATCGGTTGGTGGTGGAGATGCAATATCGTGCTGGGATTGCATGGGTGAAGTTTGTTGGCACGCATGCAGAATATGATCAGGTTGATGTGGAGACAATCAATGAACATTAAGCCTATTCGCAATGATGATGATCTGACGGCTGCCTTTGTACGACTGGAAGCGATTTTTCAGGCCGAAGAAGGCACACCCGAAGCTGATGAAATGGAAGTGCTGGTCACGCTGATTGAAGCCTATGAAAATCGTCACTACCCCATTGCACCTGCCGATCCTGTTGCAGCCATTCGCTTTCGGATGGAACAACAAGGATTGACCCCAAAAGATCTAGAGCCGTATATCGGCTCTGCTGGTCGCGTTTCTGAAGTGTTGAATAAAAAGCGTCCATTGAGCATTCGTATGGTGAAGCGTTTACACGATGGGTTGAGCATTCCTTACGAAAGTTTGATGGCTGGTGTGGCATAACAACAGATCTTTTTTGACAGATTGAGGTGGTTTGTCAGAAAAAATCCCAAATATGATAAGGCTGCATCAGCACCACAACCCCTACGCTGACATCTTCCGATGGTGCATCAATCACCACATCAGGGATGATGTTGGCAGGTACCAGACGACGCAGTACAGGAGTCAGTTCGGATAGCTCTGCCCGATCCACAGTATCTTTCATACGAATGCGAATACGACTGGTTAAGAACCGGTCTTGCCGCGCATCTTCAGCCAAAAATCGTGGGTAGTGCTGGTGGTATTGGATGCTGTGATAGAGCTGGACAATCTGCCACTGATCAGGCCACAGCATTTGCAGCACAAATTTGAGAAAGTTTAGTCCTCGCTCACTCGCCAATGATGCCCAATTTGCATAAATCACACGCATCAGTACATCTGCGGTATTAGGTCGGCGTAACACCACAAGACCATCCTGCTTGGTAAACCGCTCCACCACAGTAGAACTGCCCAAGTGCGGCGCACCATAATCCACGAGGTCTTGTAATTGCTGCCTCATCTCATCTTGCAACACTTGTGTGGTTGCTGCGGTGATCGCCCGTTCAAGCGGACTCTTGGGGTGTAATCGGGCGATAGGGCCTGTAAAATTTAGAGTGCCCACAATGCATCCCCTGTTTCAGCAGTACGGGTCAAGTTGATCGAGATACTACTGTCAGTGAGATATAACCACTCGTGCGGACGTACTGGGGAGATGGATAGATCCTCGCCTTCCACACTAAAGTCACTCATACGATCTTGGAAGGCGGTGATGCTCTGGCGAATCAAGGTAGCGACTTCTTGCCGATTAAAGCCATTGGATAGCCAGCGGCTGGTGCTGATACGGGTACGTCCATACTGAGCGGTGAGCAGGCTACGGATTTGTGCCTTGACGGTATCCATATCATGGATAGCAGCTAAGCGACCGGTGATGGTTAAAGCGTACTCACGTTCTTGCACGACCCGCTTTTTGACCCGCCCTTCATATAGCGAGTCTGCCCTACCGATGGCCTGAGCAATTTCATCTTCAAGGGTGACTTGTTCCAGTGGATTTTTGGCCACCACAGCAAGCTGCAGATGATTCATGTCGCCAAGTGACACCCCATACATCCGTTCTTGGATGTTTTCGTTCCAGACCGCCAAATAGTGCGCTCGTGCCATAAACCTTTGGCGTACCAGAAAGTCGAAATTACCCAGAAACACCGAGTTTTCATCATACAGTGCAGGGTATGAGGCCAATAGGCGTAGCTCTGCTACAGACAATGGGTTCGCCCCTGCCCGAATCAGGCCCGCAGTGCTAAAGCGGATTTTGATCTTGTTCTCATCGTTGTTGAGCGTGGTCTGTAGTGCAGCTTCCTTGAGCTTACTCGCCTCAACCTCGCCATAGGTTTCAATCAAGGTGATATTCATGACCTGATTGGCACTCACAGTACGTCCTGCACGAGCATCACTACCAAACTCCACCATGATTTGCCGTCGATCATTGGTGGTCACATTGATGGCATATTCACTGGGTGCCACATTCATCCAGCGTGGTTTACGGATATACAGGTTAGGAATTGTTGCATCGTCCTGTACCACAATCCCTGCCAAGAACAACCCATCCTGTACACCAATGGTGACGCGATGAAACTCCTCGGCAAAGGGGACGGTATAGCTGATTTGGCGTACCTCGCTTTGCTCACACGCAACCGTAGCCGTTTCACCTGCGGCCACATTGACTGCCGCCAACAAACGCCAAGGACGCCCTTGATTGTCATCGATCATGCGCCCCTGTGATAGGCTAACGCTGTTGCTGCCCTGATTGATCACATCAATCTGGTGCTGACAGGGTGTGCCTGTCGGCAAGATGCCCTTATTGGTTGCATCGGCAAGGATGGAGCGATCGCGTGTTTTGAGAAATGGCTCTAAGGTGGCCACATCAATCTCTTGCGACAGCAAAGCCAAAAATGCCGCATGGCTCCGAATTTGTTGTATGACCAGCGGATCACCAGCCTGATAGCGTTCTGCAATCTCAGGGTCGTCGAGTGTGGCAACGATGCGCTGTTCAAAATCAGTTTGCGTCAACACGGTAGGTCTCTCCTGTCTGACCTTGATTCAGCTTGGGTGGTGCAAGGGGGATGTTGATTTGGCGAAGCCTTAACAGCACCTGCTTACGCTCAAATGGATAGTCTGGATCTGGACGTTCAACAATCGAGAGTTGGTCATTGTCGAGAGATGCCAGCACGGGGATGTCGGCTTTCATCTTGTTTAGAAATTTATCGGCGTTTGATTGGGTCATGGCATGTAAAGTCATGAACGACCAATCAACACCATAACTGCTGCCAAAATAGTGACCCACCGGCGTAGACAGCCAGTGGTCAATCATTTGCAGCACATCAGCCGTATCAATCATTAAGCAGCCCGTCCTTCTTGGCTGCCTGAACGAGTGAAATCACGCCATAGTATGAAATGGTATGATATGAACTGATACTGCCCAGCATGATGAGTAAAATCCATGCTCCTGCCCCACCGGCTTCAAGTGACCACAACACCTCATAAAAACGCCATAGCCCGATACCGATCACGACCAACGTGATGAGGCTTTTAATCGTCCACTTGGGGCGAGCTTTGAGGTAAATATCAGCCATTTCAGGCTCTGGCAGATGGTCAAGATTCGGTAAGGTGTGTCCATATCGGTATAGCCAAAACTGCTGGTAGACCAAAAATCCAAAGATGATCAGCACCACCAATACATCAACGACCACTGTAGGGCTCATGCGACTGACTCCCCAAGCTGCTCAATCTGTTGCTTGAGATGCGTAATCGAGTCACTGACCTTTTGAATATCTTGATCTACGAGGGCTTCTTGTTCAGCCAACTGCTTACGACGTTGTGTGGTGTTTTGTGGAGGGCGACGACCTTGGGCGTCTTTGGGCTGGGGGACTGTGGCTTTTTGCTTGGCTTGCTGAGCGTTGAACGTGCTTTGGTTGTCACGCACTCGCCCTGCGATTTCGGCAATCCCCTCTTTGAAAGTTTCCTGATACTCCGGTGATAAGTCACCCTTGAGAGGCAGGTCTTTATCATTGAGGTAAACCCGAACGACATCGCCAGATGAGCGAATCAGCAAGCTGACCTTTTGGCCGTTCTCAAGGCCAAGATCAATGGTTCGACAGGATTCACCGGTTTTACGGCTCACTTTGCTAATCGTGACGTAAGGAATGCTTTGCCCAGCAGCTCGCTCAAGCGCGGCCTTGAACTGCACAATCAAAGGGGTGTTTTCTGAGAGTGTACCCAGATCAAACGCAGGTGGGTTTTTGCTTGTTTTGGGCTTGGGGGTTGGTTGCTTAGCCATGTGGTCAGACTCGTGACGATATGGCTGTATTGTCACGGAGTCTTTAGCTATGGGCGCTGGGGTTCCGGATATGTTTGCTGATGTGGTCAGCGTTTTGTGTGTGCCATCCGTTCAGCAAGCTCTGCTTGAGTTAATGCTTGCTGTTTGCGTAATTCAGATAAGCGAATCGATGCTTGGATTTGGTTCGCCTTAGCCAAGATTTTAGCTTGACGCTCGGGTGATTGATTCGCCATCCAGTCATTGAGTTGTGTTGCCATGACTATTTCTCCTCAAATGACGCCAAATGTCGAAGATAGATTGCTTCGGCCATTAAGATCACACGGTTGTGAGTATGCCCATGTGGGGGTTGATATCTTCTGATTTTTGGCAGCAGCGTCCTAGCGAAGATTTGTATCCTGTATAGATACAGGATACACTTTTTTAAAAGCTAGGGTAGTTCGCATGATCAAAACCTTCCAGCATAAAGGCCTACGCGAATTCTTCGAAACAGGATCGACACGAGGAATACAGCATGCCCATGCAGGAAAATTAGGTCGGCAGCTTTTGCGTCTAAACGTCGCAACAACGCCGCAAGACATGAACATCCCTGGTTGGAAGCTGCATGCACTATCTGGATCAATGGCGGGGCATTGGTCAATTGGGGTGAATGGCAACTGGCGGCTTACTTTTGCGTTTGAAGGTGAGGACGCTGTGTTGGTGGATTATCAGGACTATCATTGAGGGTTTCAAAATGGTGCAAATGTTCAATCCTCCACATCCGGCAGATATTCTGCGAGAGGATATCTTGCCGGAGTTGGGTCTAACGGTGACGGATGCAGCTCGCCAGCTCGGTGTCAGCCGTGTGACATTATCGCGTTTGTTGCATGGTACAACAGGCATTTCGCCAGAAATGGCATTGCGCATAGAAGCATGGTTGGGTAAAGACCGAGGCGGTGATGCTGCACAGTGGTTACGGATGCAATCGGACTACGATTTGTGGCAAGCTAAACGTAAAGCAATGGTGAAGCCATTGATGGTGCAAGCTTATTTTGCCTAATGTAGTTTGGTTTGAATGACAGCCAGCAATCACATTATATTCAACAGAAACCCCGATCAATCGGGGTTTGCTTTTTTAGGCAGACTTTAGATCCCACCAAACGCCCGCTTCTTGTAACGAGCCGTACCAGCAGCCATCAAGCCCTTGGCCTGATTTGACATCCTCTCCGCCCTAAAGGACGGAGATTCCTCCAGCGAGACGGCAATG
>CALFYA010000125.1 GCA_937952925.1 uncultured Moraxellaceae bacterium | reverse complement strand
CTGTCAAAAGTAAGGTAAAGATGCCCAAACTAAAACACCGCAGCCTTATCAACTACGGTGTTTTTTCTTAACTGACTGGCATTACTGTTTGACAGGGCTTTGTTTTTTAGGCGGCCAAAAAGTCTTTGACCAGTGGCACCAAGCGATCCACCAAATCTTGTGCATCCGCATCCGACAGGTTCAACGGTGGCAACAAACGAATCACGTTGTCTGCGGTCACGTTGAGAATCAGGTGCTTCTCATCGCGTGCACGCGCTACCAGCTCCCCGCAGGCCTTGGGCAATTCAATCCCAATCATCATGCCAAAACCACGTACTTCCACACCGAGATCAGCGAGTTGTGCGGTGAATTGATCTTTGAGCCACTGACCCACTCGTGCGGCATTGTCCATCGCTTGTTCGGCTTGTAGGGTTTCAATCACGGTGTAGACGGTGCGACAGGCGAGGGGTGTGCCACCATAAGTCGAGCCATGATTACCTGCGGAGAATAGCTGGGTGGCTTTGCCACTCACCAAACACGCACCGACCGGAAAGCCATTGCCTAAACCTTTGGCGGTGGTCAGCACATCAGGCGTGATGCTGGTGTGTTGATAGGCAAAATAAGTGCCGGTACGACCATTACCGGTTTGGATTTCATCCACCATCAACAACCAGTCGTGTTGATCACACAAGGCACGCAATTGCTCAAGATACACAAAGCCTTGAGGGGCGGTATTGATCCCACCTTCACCTTGGATCGGCTCAACCAAAATCGCCACGATCTCGCTGTGCTGCGCGGCAAGGGCTTCAATCGCCGCCACATCGCCAAAGGGCACACGCAAAAAGCTATCATTGAGCGGATAAAAGCCTTTTTGTACTTTTTCATTACCGGTTGCCGACAAGGTGGCAAGGGTACGGCCATGAAAAGACTTTTCCATCACGATGATTTTGGGCGCTTGAAAGTCTTTTTTGTAGCCATGCATGCGTGCAAGCTTGATGGCAGCTTCGTTGGCTTCCGCGCCGCTGTTGGCAAAAAAGCACTGCTGCATGCCACCCACATCACACAGCAAACGGCCAGCGGCTTCTTGCCAAGGCACTTCAAATAAATTGCTGGTGTGTACCAAGGTCGCGGCTTGATCGGCAATCGCCGCGGCAACGCTTGGATGAGCGTGCCCCAAACCACACACCGCAATACCGGTGAGTGCATCAAGATACGCCGTGCCATCGGCGGTGTACAACCATGAGCCGCGACCACGAACAAAAGCAATCGGTTGACGCGCATAAGTCGGCATTAAGCTGCTGGGTTGTTGTTGGTCTAGTGTCGGGAGAGTTGCAGGCACAGTAAAATCTGCAGGCGCGTTCATGGTAAGCACTCGCGGTCAACGAAAAACAAGAGGGTCATCTTAACAAATCTTGCGCCTTTGCATGTATGTTGATCTTGCAAAAGCACAGTTTCATCACCAAACAGGCTATAATCTGACGATAGATCGACGAGGTTATCCCCATGCAAGACGCCCAAAACGCCACTGAAGCCTTGATCCGTGAACAAATCGCCAAGCATCCGGTGATTTTGTACATGAAAGGCACGCCACAGTTCCCGCAGTGTGGTTTCTCCGCGCGCGCCGTAGAAGTGCTGAGCCAAATTGGTCGTCCATTTGCGTATGTCAATATTTTGGAAAATCCAGACATCCGTGCCACCTTGCCACGGATTGCCAACTGGCCGACCTTTCCACAGCTGTGGGTTGCCGGTGAGCTGATTGGTGGTAGTGATATTCTGATGCAAATGTTTCAAAGCGGTGAATTGCGTCCGCTGGTTGAAGCCAATAGCCCTGCACCAGCCAACTAAGTGCTGAGGGTTCAATAAAAAAGGAGCATCTGCTCCTTTTTTGTTGCCTGCTATGCGCTGTGCTCTAGATGAACCCGATAACAGTCATCAAGAGCGAGTTTATAATAGGCCAAGCCTTGGGCTGCCGCTTCAAATGCGCGTTTTTGCATGGCAGGATCATGATCGGCCAAGCGTTTGATCAGTTCCATGGCCTCATAGGGGTGCAAATCGTCGTATTGGGCATGGGCGCGTAGCCATGCGAGCGTGCGACGGCTAATCTCGACGCCCTCTTGGCTGGTAATCTCGACGCCCTCTTGGCTGGTATACGCATTGATGCCTTGATAAACCTTTTTTGTCCAATCCCCAGTTGCCCATTCGATAGCAAGATTGGTGGCCGCAATGCTCTCAGCAATCCCTTCGCGATAGCCGACGCTCCACAAGTAATGGTTGACGGCGTTCATGGCGGCTGGCGGCGTGACGCTATCGAGTTGCTCAGCACTCAAACCAAAACCACATGCCCAATCTCGATACCAATTGAGGTGGCGCTCTTCGACTTTGATGTTTTGAATCAGCCAATTGCGCGCATCGACAATCCCTGCTTGATCAAAATGGATGGCTTTGGCTAAGCTCATCGACATATAAGACGGAAAACGCGCCACCAAGGGATAAAAGTGCAGGAGCGCATGACGAAAGCACGCCAGATGCAACGAGCCATCGGCCATTTTTTGAAACACAGGGTGATTGGCGACTTGATCTTTGATGGGCACTAAATCATCCCAAAACTGCTGCGCCCACGGTTGATGCGGGGTGATTTCGAGTTGGCGAATGTCGTAAGCATGCCCCATGGCCGTACTCCTGATATTTTTGTCGACAGCAGTTGTCGTTTGATCCATTGACTACCAAGTAGTAGTCACGAAAACACACATCGCGGACAGTCATTATCGTCGAATTTTCGATCAATGGAAGTGGAATTGCAATTCATTAGGCGGAAGAATACAAACACTCATCGAAACATCTCTTGCAGACCCCAACGGTTCGTGATTAGATGATTCAAACATCAATAACAGGCAAATCAGTGTAGTCGTGACCGTGGGGCAATGTTGAATAGATCACGATGACTGATGAGGATAGGGAAGATGACCACGCTAGATATGGGGTCAAATCCAAAAAACGGGTGATCTTGGGGTGATGTGAAAACACCTTGAGCAGAAGGATGAACATGATATGGACGCGATGCCTTCCAATACTGGCTCGCCATTACAGCAAGCGGCTGAACGCCGATTCTTACTGTTGGTTTTTCCACGTCTATTAGAAGAACGCTATCAGTTCCACCAACAACAGCATGCCGCACGCGATTTTCGCTATCGTTCTATCGTGGTGCTCATTTTGTACACCTTATTGAGCACAGGGATTGCAGAGCTACTTCCTGCGGGCTTGCTCTGGCCGTGGCTGAGTGTGTACGGCTGGGTCGGTTTGATTATTGTGCTGGCAGGAATTTTATCGCACGTTCGCGCGATTGATCAGTGGTTTAGTCTCTATGTGGGCTTGGGGAGCACCATCAGTGTGGCCTTGTCGGTGGCGGCAGCCAATATGATCAATGAGGGGCAAAGCAGTATTTTGCCCCAAGCAGGGATCATGTATGCCGTGGTGATTATTTACGCCTTTGTGGGGCTACGTTTTTATCATGCCATGGCCGCCGGCTGGATTGGGGGCATTTTAGGCTTGTTGTTGACCATGTATATCGGTGGACATCTCGATTGGGCTGTGTTGCATCGTACTTATAGTGGCACGAGTTTGCTGGGCATGTGTTTGGCGTATGCGATTGATTATCGTGATCGGGTCAATTTTATCCAAGCTTGTGCACTTGAAGATGCCCATCGTCGCAGTGAGTCACAAAATCGACAGCTGCAAGCGTTATCTCGTGAAGATGCACTGACCGGATTGGCCAATCGTCGTTATCTTGATTTGATGCTGGTGAAAGAGTGGAATCGTACGATGCGGCAGCAATTGCCGTTGGCGGTACTGATGATCGATGTGGATCACTTCAAAGCCTACAACGATCATTTGGGACATCCCGCAGGCGATGTGTGTTTGCGTGAAGTGGCACGGGTGATCAAGTCGATGGCGCGGCGTAGTGGTGATTTTGCTGCACGTTATGGTGGCGAGGAGTTTGCGCTGATTTACCCTGCAACCAATGCCAGCCAAGCGTTGGGTTTGGCACGTCAGTTGATTGAGCATGTGGCGCAGCTCAAACTTGCCCATCCTGCCAGTAGTGTAGGCCCCGTGGTCACGGTTAGTGTGGGGATTGCCGTCACCATTCCCAATGGCGAGCCGCAACAAGCCTTGGCATTGGTCGATCAAGCCGATCATGCCTTGTATCTGGCCAAACAAAAAGGCCGCAACACTTGCGTGTTGAGCGGCCATTTGCATGTGGTATCAGATCCGAGTACCACCCCAACCAATACCACGACCCTACGTTAGGGTGTGGTGGCTTTGTCGGTTTTGGCTTTGGATTTTTTGCTTTTCTTCTTTTTGCGCTTGGGCTTGGGTTGATCGCCATGCTCAAGCTCATACCAGTGACGCAGTTGCCGCATCACTTCACCATAGACGGTATCCTTGCTGTAGCGCCCTTTTTTATCCATCACACCAGCGCTGCGTCCGATCAAGCACTGCAACGCATCTTCAACGGTGTGGACAGCACACAGATGAAATTGACCTTGTGCCACAGCTGCCACCACGTCGGCGCGTAACATGAGGTGTTGGACGTTTTGTGCGGGGATAATCACGCCCTGTGTACCAGTCAGGCCATGCAATTGACAAGCATCAAAGAAGCCTTCGATTTTGGCATTGACACCACCGATGGGCTGCACGACACCGAGCTGATTCATCGAACCTGTAATTGCCCACGATTGATCAATCGGCAGCTGGCTAATCGCAGAAATGAGCGCGCACAGCTCAGCCAGCGTGGCACTATCGCCGTCGATTTCACCATAGCTTTGCTCAAACGCGAGCGCTGCTGAAAAATGCAGCGGTTGGGTACGACCAAAATGCGCCCGCAGAAAGCTCGACATGATCAACATGCCCTTGGCGTGTAATGAGCCACCTAGCTCGACACTGCGTTCGATATCGAGGATATCGCCACCGCCTTGATACACCGACGCCGTCAGGCGAGCCGGTAAACCAAACTCGCTATCGGCATAATGCACCACGGTGAGTGCATTGATTTGACCAATCCGCGTGCCACGCGTTTCGATCAATTGCGTGCCACGTTGTAGATCATGCCAGTAGAGTTCGCGCAAATAGCCTAGGCGATACCTGCGTTCAGCCAGTGTGGCTTCAATATGCTGCGCGGTAATCAGCTTAGCGCCTTGTTGCAGCGCATGCATATTGGCTTCACACAGCAAATTGCCCAGACTCGCTGCATGTAACGACAGTGCCTGTTGGTCTTCAGCTTGACGACTCGAGTCGGTCAGTAGGGCAGCAAGGGCTGAGCGATCCAGATGAAGCAATTTTTCTTTTTGCACATAATCGGCAATCAGTTGGATATAGGCTTGTTCATTGTCGTCGGTACGCGGCAAGGTATCGCTAAAATCAGCACGGATTTTAAACAAGCTGTTGAGTTCGGGTTCAAACTCAAGTAGCTCATAATAAATCGGCGGTTCGCCCATCAACACCACTTTGAGCGACAGCGGAATGCTATCGGGTTCGAGTGAAATCGAGCCGGTCAATGTCAGCATTTGCTCCAGCGACGACAGGCGCAATTGCCCCGAACGCAGGGCGCGTTTGAGTCCTTGCCATGCGTAGGGCTGCTCGAGCAGTTGCTCGGCTTCGAGCAGCAAAAAGCCACCATTGGCACGATGCAAGATGCCAGCGCGGATCAAGGTAAAGTCGGTGGTGATGGTGCCCATTTGGGTCAGTTGTTCAACATGCCCAAGCAAATTGTAGTGGGTGGGCAAATCTTCAAACACAACCGGCGCACCACTATTGGGTTTGTGGGTGACCATCACATTGACTTGATAGCGCTGTGGCACGCGATCAAACATACCCGGTAAAAAATCTTCGTCTTCTTGCGACAAGATCTCGTCGATATGGTCGATGATGTCGTTGCTATAGGATTTGAGATATTTGCCTAAGCCATCAATGTGCTCAAAACGTTGCGCCACATGGTTGACCTTGGGAAAAATAATTTCGCTGGCCAGTTCGGCATTGAGGCGTGACACTTGATCACGGGTTTGCTCTTCCATCCGCCCCAAGCGTGCGCCTAGACGCTCCAGCTTTTTATCCATTTGCCGCATATTTTGGGTGATTTGCGCCCGTTCTTCGACGGGGACTTCATCAAGGTTGCGTTCAATCGGATGCGGCGTGGTGGTGCTGGTTGTGCCTTTAGCGATGGGTACAAAACGATGCTGTTCATCACGCGAGACCAGCATCAAATCGAGCGCTTCGCCTTCTTGGGTCAATTCATGCAGGGCTTGCTGCTGTGCTTGTCCGGCTTTTTGTCGAATGCTTTCAATACGAGTGTGATAACTATCAGCATTAAAGGTGCGTTCAAGTTGGCGCAGTAGTTGGAGCCACAGCTGATGCATGGCCTTTTTGAGTTTGGGGGCTTCGCTAGGCGGTAATTCGATGGCGATGGGTTGGCGTGGGTCAGCAAAATTATTGACATACACCCAATCGCTTGGTGTCGGCATATCTGCTGCATGACGATTGAGCAAGCGCTTGAGCATGGTGCGCTTACCCAAGCCATTGGTGCCCACCGCAAAAATATTATACCCATCAAACGGTAAGCTCAGAGCCGTCTCTACAGCGGCACGCGCACGCGTTTGTCCCAAAAAATCATTGAGCGGTTGCACTTTACGGGTGCTGCTCGGTAAACGTTCCCATGCAGTCTGTCGAGACAACCGCTCAGCACTGAGACGTTCAAAGGTTGCTTTGGCAGGCGTATCGGTGGTGGCAGTTGCAACATCCGTGGTTGGCACTGAGTCTTGATGAGACGACGAGAGAGTAAGATCAGATGGGTTCATTATCACAACAACTGTTTCAATCCAAAGCAGTGTAACAGGTTAACGGGTTTGTGTGAGATCCTGAAAAGAGCCAGTACGTAGCTTTAGGGCAGCGCCTGCCAAACTGCTGACCGGTTCCAAAAAACTTAAAAAATGAATGCGCCCTTGCTGGATCACCTGCACACCAAAATGGCTGACATGCAAGATGCGCATCACCTGTTGTTGCTCAGGCAGCAAGGCTTCAAGCTCTTGATAGTCTTGATCTTCCAGATGAAATAGACGGGGGTCAACCTGATCAAGCCAACGCACTTGAGCAAAACCTGCAATCAGACGATAGCGCAGGGGTTTGAGTTGCCAAAATGAAAAGTCCATTTGTTGGTCAAAACCATCGAGCTCTGGATGCATCCGATAGTAAGCGCGGCGAATATGTTCGAGTTGCTGATCATCAGGCCGTAAGGCTTGCAGATGACCAATCACCGACAGTCGGGTGGTGGCTTGCCAGTTGTGTTCTTGGTCATCGTGTAGCATCAGCGACATGCGGGTGTCGAGCTGTAGATTGCGGGTATGCTGCGCCAATTCGCTAATCAATACCAAGACATGACCATCATAGGAAATACCCACTGGCACAACCGAGGTCAGCGGAAAACCGGGGATATTACAAGAGTGCGTGGCAAGTACAGCTTGTCGGCAAGAAAGTAGTGCACGTGTGGCGATAACATGGTTATCCATCTAGTCGATCATCCTCAAAAACAGTTGGTCATGATTCTGGCAAAGCTCAACGCTTACGGCTACCCTGCATGCATTGATTGTGCAATAAGGACGCCAAGATGTCGTCGTCTTCGTTTAGTTGGAAGCAAGCATGGTCGGCGTTTGCTGATCGGCGTGTACTGATTATGTTGTTTTTGGGGTTCTCGGCGGGGATTCCGATTTTATTGATTTTTTCTAGTTTATCCCTGTGGCTCGGTGAGGCAGGGATCGAGCGTAGTGCGGTCACGTTTTTTAGTTGGGCGGCGCTGGGTTACTCGTTTAAGTTTGTGTGGGCGCCATTGATTGATGAGATTCCGCTGCCGTATCTGACCCGTAAACTCGGACGGCGGCGGGCATGGCTGTTGGTGGCGCAAGGTTTGGTGATCAGCGCGATTAGCATCATGGCCTTCACCGATCCTGCGCAAGGTGATGCGGCACTGGTACAGATGGCCATCGGTGCGGTACTGCTGGGCTTTTCGGCCGCGACCCAAGATATTGTGATTGATGCCTACCGGATTGAGCTGGCTGAAACGGAGTTGCAAACCGCGCTGTCGGCCAGCTACAACGCTGGTTATCGCTTGGGCATGATTGTGGCGGGGGCAGGTGCGCTGTTTTTAGCCAGTTCGCTGGGTACTGAAAAAGGCCAATATCTGTATAGCGCATGGCAAACCACTTATTTGGCGATGGCAGGAGCCATGCTGATTGGGGTGATCACCACGCTGATCATCCGTGAGCCAGTCCGCCTGCAAGCACCACGTCCGTGGAAAGGCACAGACTATGCGCGTTTGGTGGCGGTCTTTGTGTGTGCGGTCAGCGCCTTTGTATTGACCTTTATGCAGGTCGGGACGTGGTTGCCCACGGTTGAGTCACCGTTTGCCAGTTTTGGCTTGGAATGTGTGCGGATGCTGGCAGGCATCAGTGCTGCGGGCATGATTGGCTATGGTTTGGTCAAACTGAATGTGGTCAATCGTGAGATGGCCGTGCAAACGTGGATCGCACCGATCCGTGATTTTTTTGCCCGTTATGGCTGGCATAGCGCGCTGCTGTTGTTGGCATTGATTGGCTTGTATCGCATCTCCGATATTGTGGCGGGGGTGATTTCCAATGTGTTTTATCAAGACATGGGCTTTAATAAAGCCGAAATTGCCACAGCAGTCAAAACCTTTGGCGTCGTGGTCAGTATTGTTGGCGGTTTTGTGGGGGGCTTGCTGTCGCAACGCTATTCAGTCCTCAAAATCCTGATGCTTGGTGCGATCTTGTCGAGTGCGACCAATTTGATTTTTATTCAATTGTCGTATGTGGGGCATGATCTATTCTGGATGTATGTGGCGATTACCGCAGACAACTTGGCGTCTGGATTGGCAGGGGCGGCGTTTGTGGCGTTTTTGTCGAGTTTGACCAGTGTGTCATTTACTGCGGTGCAATATGCGATTTTTAGCTCACTGATGACATTGATCCCCAAAGTGCTTGGCGGCTATTCGGGGACAATTGTGGATAGCGTGGGCTATCCCATATTTTTTAGCTTTACCACCGTGATTGGCATCCCTGTATTGGGTTTGATTGTGCTGACACAGCGTCAATTGGCGCGCCATGATGTCCAAAAACTGGAGGAGTCCAAATCGTGAGAATGCTACACACCATGCTACGGGTCGGCAATTTAGAGCAGTCGATTGCGTTTTATACCGAAGTGCTCGGCATGCAGCTGCTGCGCCGCCAAGACTATCCCGAAGGCCGCTTTACCTTGGCGTTTGTGGGTTATGGTGCAGAAGATCAGCATACTGTGCTGGAGCTGACTCACAATTGGGACACCACCCACTATGATCTCGGCAATGGTTATGGGCATATCGCGCTGGCAGTACCCAATGCCGCTGCAGCCTGTGACGAGATTCGTGCGCGGGGTGGGCGAGTGGTACGCGAAGCAGGGGCAATGAAACACGGCACCACCGTGATTGCTTTTGTCGAAGATCCAGATGGCTATAAAATTGAGCTGATTGAACGGCATTAATTGCCGCAACCCATAGCCCAACACATTGACGCCGCTTTATGCGGCGTTAATTTTGGCTGACCAGTCGGCCAGCAGTTGACGGGTATCATGCTGCGCGGGGTGAAAATCGGTGCGGTAATAATCCAAATAAGCAGGGGCGAGGGCTTGGATAATCTCACGCAAATGCTGCACACCTTCCCAGTTTTTACGCCATTGCCGCCGACCTACTGGATCGTTGAGTAACAGTTTGAGGGTGAGTTGGGTGATGCGACCCAAAAACGTGAGGGTGATCAGTTTCATCATCCGTGTGCGGACGCGATCATCAGCAAAGACCGCTTGATAGGTATCAAACGCCACCGCTTTATGTTCATTCTCTTCGAGTGCATGCCACAGCCACAGTTTTGCCACATCGGGATGAAAGCCGCGTTGAAACTTGGCATTTTCCAGCAAATACTGGGCAATAATGGCAGTGAAGTGCTCTAACGCGCAGACAATCGCCAGTTGTTGCTTGGCGGATAATTTTTGCTTGAGATGTTCGATTTTACGCGCCTCAAAATCCATCACCGGCTGTGCATCAATCCCCATCTTGATCGCAAAACGATTAAAATCGGCATGTGCATGGCTATGCATGGCTTCTTGACCAATAAATGCCGAAATATCGTGTTGCAAATCGGCGTCGCTGATCTGGTCACGCACTTGGCGCACCGCATGCATAAAGAAGCGTTCGCCGGTGGGAAATAGCAGCGACATGGCAGTAAGCAGATGCGAGAAAAACGGATTATTGTCGTAGTAATACAGCGGTAGTTGGTCAAATTCAAACTGTTGACGGCGTACAGTGATGTGTTTGGAAGCGTTGGCATTCATGTTGATCTCCCTTTCCCAATCCTGAGCGTGCGTGAGCAAGATATGAATGTCAATTGTTGTGTATCACCTCACAAAGCAATGACTCAATTGACCATGTCCTGTTCGGTTTACTGTCATTGACAAAAATGACATAACAGCGTGAACTTTGCGCACGCGGCAGGACTGGGCAACGGTTTGGCAGCAGCTCTTGCAAAAATCAGCATCAAAGCGATCAAAATATGCAAAAAAGCATACCGATTTTGTCGCAAATGTTGATTTTGTCTTGACCTCTGTGCCGACCGATAGCAAGATAATGCGCCCTTTGCATGCCCGTGCAGATGCACGACTGTGCCCATATCAATAGCTGAAAGCCGAGGATTCCATGAAGGCTCTTGTTGCTGTCAAGCGCGTTGTCGATTACAACGTCAAAGTCCGTGTGAAGGCGGACAAGACTGGTGTTGACTTGACCAACGTCAAAATGTCGATCAACCCATTTTGTGAAATTGCTGTTGAAGAAGCAGTACGTCTGAAAGAAAAAGGTGTTGTGACTGAGATCGTTGTGGTTTCGGTCGGTCCAGCCACCGCTCAAGAACAAATTCGTTCTGCCATGGCACTTGGTGCGGATCGTGGCATCTTGGTTCAAACCGATGACGCAGTTGGACCACTCGCGGTTGCCAAAATCTTGAAAGGCATCGTGGATCAAGAGCAACCACAAGTAATCCTCATGGGCAAACAAGCCATTGATGATGACAACAACCAAACCGGTCAGATGCTCGCTGCACTGATGGGTGTTGGTCAAGGTACTTTTGCCTCCAAAGTGACCGTTGAAGGCGGTGTGATGAATGTTGAGCGTGAAGTGGACGGCGGTGCTCAAACCGTTGCGCTGCCATTGCCAGCCATCGTGACCACTGACCTGCGTTTGAACGAGCCACGCTACGCTGCTCTGCCAAACATCATGAAAGCGCGTAAAAAGCCACTGGACACCAAAACTCCAGCGGACTACGGCGTTGACACAGCATCCAAGCTGAAGACTCTGAAGGTCGAGCCACCAGCAGAGCGTAAAGCTGGTATCAAAGTCAAGTCGGTCGATGAGCTGGTTGAAAAGCTCAAGAACGAAGCCAAAGTCATCTAATTCGTCGGTTGAAGGAATCTAATCATGGGTATTCTGGTTTACGCCGAACACGACAACGCTACGATTAAATCTGCAACGCTGAACGTGATCAGCGCAGCAAAAGCCATCGGTGGCGACATCACTGTTTTGGTTGCTGGTCAAGGCGCGCAAGCTGCCGCTGATGCTGCTGCACAAGTGGCTGGCGTGAGCAAAGTGTTGCTGGCTGACGACGCAGCATATGCACACCAACTGGCTGAAAACGTCAGCTTGCTGGTTGCTGATCTGGGCAAAGGCTACAGCCACATCCTCGCTGCTGCGACCACCACTGGCAAAAACTTCTTGCCACGCGTTGCTGCACTGCTCGACGTGAGCATGGTATCGGACATCACCAAAGTGATCAGTGCTGACACTTTTGAGCGTCCAATCTATGCCGGTAACGCGATTGCCACCGTACAATCAAGCGAAGCCGTCAAAGTCATCACCGTGCGTACCACTGGTTTTGACGCTGCCGCTGCCACTGGCGGTTCGGCTGCGGTTGAAGCGGTTGCTGGCACTCAAGACGCAGGCAAATCAAGCTTTGTTGGCGAAGAGCTGGCCAAGTCTGACCGTCCTGAACTGACCGCTGCCAAGATCGTGGTATCGGGTGGTCGTGGCATGGGCAACGGCGAGAACTTCACCAAAGTTCTGGCTCCGCTGGTCGACAAACTCGGCGCTGCAATGGGTGCATCGCGTGCCGCAGTTGACGCAGGCTTCGTACCCAACGACCTGCAAGTCGGTCAAACTGGTAAAATCGTTGCGCCACAACTGTACGTTGCGGTCGGTATCTCCGGTGCGATCCAGCACTTGGCGGGTATGAAAGACTCCAAAGTCATTGTTGCCATCAACAAAGACCCAGAAGCGCCAATCGCGACTGTTGCTGACTACTTCTTGGAAGCAGACTTGTTTGCTGCTGTTCCAGAATTGGCTGGCAAGATCTAAGCGATCTGCTCCAAAAAAACGCCAGTCGATTGACTGGCGTTTTTTTTGGCATCAGATGCGATTAAACACCTGTCGATGGATCATCAGGGTTGCTGGTCGAGCCACAGCCGCAGTGTTTGCCAAACAACAATGAGAAAAAGCCTTCAGCACCACCGCCTACGCTATTGTCAAAGTCGATACTGGTGCTCGAGCCGTCCGCGTTGGTTTTGGTATAGCTAAAGCTGCTGGTGGCGAGTGCGCCGAGCAAGCCGCCCATATTGAGGCTGAGGCCAGCACCAGAGACTTCGGCAATTTCAAGGTCGGTCAGGGTTTGGATGGTTGACATTACGGATGCTCCGTTGGGTTATGGTTATCGGCATGTGATTGGTTGTTGTCATGCCACGAGCCATGGGGCTTCGCGGCTGGCATTGTAGAAAAATTGACAGATAAAAAGCAAATAATTTGTGTGTTAAGTGTTTTGGAATCACCCTTGGCGGCATGTTCCACATGGTCTGGCACGATTTTGCCAAGCAACGCGGCTCACACATGAAATGTCAACAGCCCTTAGTCTTTTTTGGCGAGTAGCTCACCACGACCGGCACAAATCGAGGTATTGCGCGTGTAGTCAGGCCCCCATGTTCGATAGCCTTCGGTATCAATATGGATTTGACCACTGGCATATAAACCCAACCCCAGTTGATAACGTTCGCCAGATTCAATCCAAAAGTCACATAGTTTTTCATGGATACGTTGTTGCATTGCTGCACCGCCTTGCTCATCGGTGAGACGGATATCAATCGCGGCATTATGGATATGCTTGCTACCCAAGCTGCCACCTGCACAGCTATTTAGCTCAGGATCACGATAGCTTGAGGTAATTTCAAAGCTCGTCAAAATCGCTTGTTGTTGCAGTTGATCAAGCACTTTGAGAGTCGGCACCATTTGCTCCCACAGCTCGCGTGGTGGCAACTGATATTGTTCACGTC
>CALFYA010000124.1 GCA_937952925.1 uncultured Moraxellaceae bacterium | reverse complement strand
GGCGTTTGTATTGGGTGCGCTCGTCGGGTTTGTCGTCAAATTTGGGCAGCTCAATGCCTGCACGCTGTGCCAACTCAGCGACCGCATCGTGAAACGAGCGATGCTCGTAATTCATCAAAAAGCCTACGGCATTGCCGCTCGCTTGGCAGCCAAAGCAATGATAAAAACCTTTGTCGCGATGCACATGAAACGACGGCGTTTTTTCGCCATGAAACGGACAACAAGCGGTAAAGCTTTTGCCTGCTTTTTTGAGCTTAATGCGGCTGCCAATCAGCTCGACCAAATCGGTACGATCTAGGATTTGATCAATCAGGGGCTGGGGTATGCGCATCACGTCCTCGACTCACGGGGGAGTCGAGGGATTGTAGCATAGGCGGTTAGGGGGTGGTGGCTGGTGCGATCGGGGTGGGGGCGGGCAGATTGGCTAAGGTGGTTTGAGGTTGATATAGCAGGACGTCATCACGTTGACCGGCCAATCCGAGCGTCAAGCGGTTCACCCACGAGGCTTGCTGACGTGACGCTTTGAGGCGGACTTTGTCGCCATCAACCAGACTGGGGTAGTTGAGCTTGAGCACATCCAACGACTGCTGAGCAAGGTCAGGCATACCAAGTTTTTGGTATGCATACACCAAGGTTGCCAATGCTTCAGGCACTTGCGGGGTTTGTGGGTAGTATTCAACCACCCAACGTGCGCGCTGTACCGCAGCAACCCATGCCTGACGTTTGAGATTGAAGCGAGCAACATTCATCTCGCTTTCGGCAAATTGATTGACGATATAGCGCAGGCGATGAGTGGCGTCGGCCGTAAAACGACTGTTGGGATAACGTTTGAGCAACTCTTGAAATTGATCATAGGCCAGTCGCAAAAAGCTAATGTCCCGATGCGCTTGGTTCAGGCTGGTATAACGGATCAGGCCATCGTAGCCCACTTCCATATTGCATACGGCACGCAAATAGTAGGCGTAGTCGAGCTGTGGGTTGGTTGGATACAAGCGGATAAAACGCTCGGCCACGCTGGCCGCACCGGCATAATCACTTTGCCGAAAGCGTGAATACATCAAGTCTAATTGGGCTTGTTCGGTGTAAACGCCGACCGGATAATAGGTTTCGAGGGCTTCGAGGGTTTTGACCGCATCATCATACTGATGCCCTTTGAGACTTTTTTGAGCATCTTGATAATAGGCTTGTTCACTCAATTTTGGCCCGCCATCGGGTTTTTTATCGCGTGAAAACAACGTGCTACAGCCGGTAGTTGCAAGTGATACGGATAAAGCCAGCACCGCAAAACGGGACAACGACATAAATACTCCTCAAGGCCCGATCTGCAATGGGCTACAATGCAGGCTATTTAAGCATTTTTGAACTGTTACGCCAAATGAGCCACACACAAAGCCAACACCCCGACACAGCATCTGCCACATTGGATTTGGCAGCGGCAGCCGACTTTAGCGATGAACTCGACGAGGGTCAGTCGGCCAGCGAGACAACCGCACAAACCGTTGTGGTGGGGGATGAGTGGGCAGGTCTACGGATTGATCAGGTTGCTGCGGGAGTCTTTCCGGATTATTCGCGTGAACGTTTAAAACAGTGGATCAATGAGGGACAGCTCACCGTTGATGGGCAGCAGGTCAAACCCAAATGTCGCTGTAATGGTGGCGAAACCTTAGCGCTCACCGTGACCTTACAAGTCGAAACCCATACCGCGCCCGAAGCGATGGATCTTAATATCGTGTACGAAGATGCCGATATTTTGATCATCAATAAACCGGCAGGCTTGGTGGTGCATCCTGGTGCGGGCAACTGGTCGGGCACCTTGGTGAATGGCTTGTTGCATTATGACCCCAGCCTTGCCACCTTGCCGCGTGCCGGACTGGTGCATCGGATTGATAAAGACACCAGTGGGCTGTTGGTGGTGGCGCGTAATCTCAAAGCGCAGCATGAGCTGTCGCAGCAACTCGAAGACAAATCGGTGTATCGGGTGTACGACGCGCTGGTGGTGGGGCATGTGATTGCCGGTGGGACGGTCAATGAGCCGATTCGCCGTCATCCGATTGACCGCTTGAAAATGAGCGTACAACAAGGCGGGCGGCCATCGGTGACCCATTATCGAGTGGCAGAACGCTTTGGTACCCATACATGGCTACGCGTGCAGCTTGAAACGGGGCGTACTCACCAAATCCGTGTGCATATGTCGCATATCAATCTGCCGTTGGTCGGTGATCCGGTGTATGGCGGCCGCATGCGCTTGCCGCGTGGGGCGAGTCCTGAGCTGACCCAAGCGATCCAACAATTTAAACGTCAAGCCCTGCATGCTTGTGAATTGGGCTTGATTCATCCGCGTACCCGTGAGCATTTGATGTTTAGTGCGCCATTGCCTGACGATATGCAACAACTGCTGGGTGTATTACGCCATGAAATCGGTCGAGCGTGATGTCCAGATGATTGCTGCTATCGGGTTGCCACCAACCGTCTGGGCGGCACAAACCACCCGACAAGGCGATGGATGCAGCCGTCCACCCTTTGATCAGTTTAATCTGGCCTTGCATGTGGGTGATGATCGCGCCATCGTGTTGGCACACCGTCTCAACCTGCTCAAAACCTTGCAAGCTCAAGGTGTACAGCAAGTGATCTGGCTTAATCAAACCCATAGTACCCTTGTGCATCGGGCGGGTGGAGCGCTGCATTTTGATCCCATCGAAGCGGATGCCGTGATTACCGATCAAGCAGGCGTGGCTGTGGTGGTGATGACCGCAGATTGTTTGCCGCTGGTGATTAGTGATGAACTTGGCCGTGAAGTCGCCTGTGTCCATGCCGGTTGGCGCGGTTTACTTGATGGGGTGATTGAGCAAACGGTGCAGGCCATGCGTTTGCCTGCCAGCCGTGTGTGGCTCGGTGCTGCGATTGGTGCAAGCAGTTTTGAGGTGGGGCAAGAAGTGGTTGATGCCTTTGTGGCGCATGATGTGCAGCATCAATCGGCTTTTGTCCGACAAGATCATGGTCGTTATTTGGCAAATCTGTATGATTTGGCACGCCAGCGTTTAGCCACACTCGGCATCACTCAGGTGATGGGTGGGCAACACTGTACTGTGCTCGAATCGACACAGTTTTATTCGTATCGGCGTGACAAAAGCACAGGGCGGATGGCGACCCTTGCGGTGTTGCGCCCCGATGTGCAGGAATCTTAGAGATTGACGGCAAACACTCCTACGGTCTGTATTGTTTATCATAGTGCCTACGGCCATACCGAGCGGGTTGCTCAAGCCATTGCCCAGGGGGCGACTCAGCAGGCGGTACAGGTCGGCTTGATGTCGGTACAGCAGATTGACTGGGACTTACTCGATCAGGCAGATGTCATCGTGCTCGGCTCACCCACTTATATGGGCAGTGTCACCACCGAAATGAAGCAGTTTATGGATGCCACGTCCAAGCGTTGGAAAGCGCGTGCGTGGCAAGGCAAATATGCCGCTGGTTTTGCCAATTCGGGGGGGTTGAGTGGTGATAAACTGGCGGTGCTTCAGCAGCTGTGCTTGTTTGCCATGCAACATGGCATGCTGTGGGCAGGTTTGCCACTGATGCCGACCGGTCATCAAGAATATGATCTGAATCGCTTATCAGGCTTTTTGGGCTTGATGACCCAGTCCGACAACGCACCGGTCGAAGTGACACCGCCGCAAGGGGATCTAGATACGGCGGTCTGGTTTGGGGATTATTTGGCCAAGCTCGCACTTGAGGTCGCCAAGCGCTGTTGATGAGACCAGATCAGTCGTTTGATTTGACCAATGTGTGCCAGATGGGCAATTTCAATCCGCTGATCAGCGTGGTGCTGATGCATTAGCACCAGAACCTGTCCGCCCAGACAACGGTGCTGATCGATACCCGCCAGCATCGACCAACTCATATAATGTAAGGGGCGTTCGCGGCGACCAAAGCCGATCCCTGCATCGTCGATCCATAAACGGTGCTGTGCCAAATCCCAACACGACCACACAAAGCCGGCACAGACCAACACTGTGGGCACCATCAGCCACAGCGACTGCACCCGAAACGCGATTAACCCCACACTGACGAGCAACAACAGCAGTGCCACACAAGGTGCGAGCCAGACACTCCATTGCAAGTGAAAAAACTGCGCATAGAGTGATGGTTTGGGGATGTCATGTGGATAATAAGGGGGTTGCAACGCCAATCCTTCGGGACGTAGGGGGAGGTTGGCGGGCACGCGATAAGATGCTTCTTCCAATGAAATGCCAAATGCAGTCACGTCCGTGTGATCATCAAAACGCAGTGTCCGCTCTTTGATCTCGGGTCGTTCGACCTCTGGTAAAGAATGGATCGTCGGGTACATAGCCTGATCTTCTGGTTTGATTAAAGTTGCCTCTGTACGAGCAGCTTGAGCGTCATGCTCACAATCCGTCGTTATGATTGTTGCGGTTTACAGATGGCGTGATTTTTACTGCAAGGCGAGTGTAAAAATGTTTTTGTTTAAAAAATAGTCATCTTGTCGGGCAATTTACACCCAGATACAGAGTTGTAACATTCGCGCGTGCAAATCGTGAACGAATCGACATTTTGAAGTAGAGGTGTAAAAAAGGGGAAAATTCATTCCCCTTTTTTTAAAATGAGCGATTAACCACGCAGTAGCGCCAGCAGCTCATCTTTGCTCAAGTTGCGTGCTTCACTGTCGCGGCGACCACGATACTCAAAGGTGCCTGCATCCAAACCACGCTCACTGACCACAATTCGGTGAGGGACGCCAATCAGCTCAAGATCGGCAAACTTCACTCCCGGCCGTTCGTTGCGGTCATCGAGCAACACATCAAAGCCCGCCGCTTGTAGCTCGGCATACAGCGCATCGGCAGCGTCCACCGAGCGGGGCGATTTGGCGGCGTTCATCGGCACAATGGCCACCTCAAATGGCGCAATCGCTTGTGGCCAGATGATGCCGTTGTCGTCATAGTTTTGCTCAATCGCAGCGGCCACCACACGCGTCACGCCAATGCCATAGCAACCCATCGTCACGGTAAAGGGCTTGCCATCTTCACCGAGCACTTTACAGCCTAGTGCCTCGGAGTATTTTTGACCCAGCTGGAAAATATGACCGACTTCAATACCGCGCTTGATGCTGAGCACGCCTTTGCCATCGGGTGAAGGATCGCCATCGACCACATTACGGATATCCACCACGCGAGTGATGTGGGCGTCACGCTCCCAGTTGACACCGGTGGCATGCTGGCCATCTACGTTGGCACCGGCGACAAAGTCGGACAGCACCGACGCCGCACGATCCACCAACACCGCAATCGGCAGGCCTTGCGCACCAATCGAACCAATGGTCAGCCCTAAGCGTGCCTTCACTTCATCTTCAGTGGCAAAGGTGAGAGGACTGGCGACTTCATCAAGTTTTTCGGCTTTGATCTCGTTGAGTTCGTGATCACCACGTAGCACCAACGCCACCAAGTCATACTCACCGTTTTCATCGGCCACACCGCGCACGATCAAGGTTTTGGCGATTTGGCTTGCGGGCACATTCAAAAAGCCACTGACTTGCTCGATGGTTTTTTGATTGGGAGTATCGACGATGCTTAAAGCTTGCGTCGGTGCAGCGCGTTCACCGACCACCACCGCTTCAGCCATTTCAATATTGGCAGCGTAGTTGGATTCGCTCGAAAACGCGATATCGTCTTCACCCGATGCAGCCAACACATGAAACTCATGGGAGCCTGAGCCACCAATCGAACCGGTATCGGCTTGCACCGCACGGAAATTTAGCCCCAGACGGGTGAAAATGCGCGTGTAGGTGTCGTACATCACCTGATAGGTTTCAACCAGTGAGTCGTGGTTAGCATGGAACGAATAAGCATCTTTCATGATGAATTCACGCGAGCGCATCACACCAAAACGTGGGCGGATTTCGTCGCGGAATTTGGTTTGGATTTGATAAAAATTGACTGGCAATTGCTTGTAGCTTTTCAGCTCAAGGCGTGCCAAATCGGTGATCACTTCTTCGTGGGTGGGGCCAAGCACAAACGGACGGTCATGGCGGTCTTTAAAACGCAGCAGCTCTGCACCATAGCCTTGCTCACGGCCTGATTCTTGCCACAGCTCCAGCGGCTGTACCACTGGCATAAACACTTCAAGTGCACCGCTACGATCCATTTCTTCACGCACAATATTTTCCACTTTGTGCAACACGCGCACACCAAGTGGCAGCCAATTGTACAAACCAGATGCGACTTTACGGATCAACCCTGCTCGCATCATCAATTGATGGCTGATCACTTCAGCATCGGCAGGGGTTTCACGCATGGTAGAAAACATAAAGCGACTAGCGCGCATAATGGGTATTCCCAAACAACAATCGCGCTATGGTAGGGGCAAAGTGGGGGGATGAAAAGAATCTAACGCAAGATTTTATGGGATGTGCGCCCTGCGGGACTCGAACCCACGTCGGTCGCTTAGGAGGCAACTGCTCTATCCAGTTAAGCTAAGGGCGCATCGGGCGGCTATTAAAGCACAATTGACACAGACAGCAAGCCCCTAATCCATCTGCTGCACATAAGCGCGTGGAGACAAGCTGGTCCAGCGTTTAAAGGCGCGGCTAAAATTACTCACATCAGTATAACCAAGCACATCGGCAATCTCCTCAAAACGCCGCCGCTGCCGCAACAAACGCAGCGCCACTTGATGCCGACGCTCGTCGATGATGTCACTAAATGACAGATGTTCTTGTGCCAACTGACGCTGTAAGGTGCGGGTGGACATATGCAGCTTATCCGCCACGTCTTCTAGGCTAAAAAATCCCACCGCTTCGTCATACACCAAATCCCGCACCAACTGACTAAAATGATGCTGTCCACCCAGTGCATACAGCTCTTGCTTGCATTGCTCACGGGCAATCCGCGCCGCGACCGGATCAGCCATCACCAAGGGCAAATCCAAATATTCAGCAGCAAAGGTGAGGGCATAAGTCGGCTGTGCAAACCGCACCTGTCCCATCAAGAGATGCTCAAACCGCACAAAATTGGGTGGTTTGGGAAACTTCACCGAAGCCGTGCCGGTCAGTTTTTTGCCGGTTAAGGCTTCGCCCATACTGGCAAAACCCACCAACACAAAAATCGCACCGGTAATACTCAGCGGATAATCTTCAAGCACTTCATCGAGATACAAGGTGACTTGATCGCCATGCTCTTCAAGGCGCAAACTCAAAGTCGATGCCTGTAGTTCAATAAAATTTTGCGAAATATCGAGCGCTTCACGCAAAGTATTGGCCACCATTACCGCATAGCCAATCAAGCCATGACACGACACCTTGAGCTGTAGCCCCAAATGAAAGCCAAGCCCAAGCTCACCGGTCAACTTGATGCCACGATGTAGCAAATCGGAAAACACCTGATAATCCAAGCGTTGTTGTTTGAGTAAATCATCTGGATGGATCGGACTCTCGGCCAATAGGTGTTCAGCCGAAATTTTCCAACGCGCGACCACATCCACCAACAAACACAAATAGGTCATCGGGACGGTGGGCTTCTGGCGCGAGCGAACAGCAGTTTTTGTTTTCATCATGGCGCGAAATGACAAGTCATTGTCGTCCAAGCATACGTCAATTTGGTCAATCAGACGAGATACTTTGTGCACGGCAGAACAATCATTCGATGCCGATATCGTCCATACGCTGTGTTTTGAGGTCGTCCCATGAATACCATGCTTGATCCTTCACAAATGACCGATGCTGCCAAAGCAGACTACATCCGTAAAACCGTATTGGCGGCAGGTGTAGAGCTGCGTGAGCGTCATCCGTGGCTCAAACATCAAGATGCGATTGGGGCAGGCATCCTGGGGGCATCACTGCTCGGGATGATTGGCAGTGGTGCGCTGTATGTGAATGGCGTGATTCCATGGTGGGTCTGCGTGCCTGCGACAGCGATTTTTGCCTCATTTATTCATGAGCTTGAGCATGATTTGATTCACCAAATGTACTTTCGCAGTAAACCCAAAATCAACAATTTCATGCTCGGGCTGGGTTGGCTGGCGCGGGCAAGTACAGTCAGTCCCTTTGTACGCCGTGATTTGCATTTGCACCACCACAAATATTCAGGCACCGAATCTGACCTTGAGGAGCGCGGCATTACCAATGGCGAACAGTGGGGTGTACGGCGTCTGTTGATGACCGGCGACAACATGATGTCGGTGTTTTTGCGTCCGTTTGAGATGATGCGCGCGACCAAAGCTTATATCAAATCGCAAAAACCCGCGTCCAAAAGCGAGGCGCGTGGCATGGCAGTTCGGCAACTATTTGCTTATGCGCCGATTGGCAATCTGTATTACTTGTGCTTCCACGGCTGGATCTTGGGACATGCGGTGATGTGGCTGGCAGAAGCGATGGGTCTGCCTGTACCGAGTCTGTTTGTCTCCGCCATGAAGGGCTTGGATGTGTTTGCAGTGGTGTATATGTTGCCAAGCTTTTTGCGCACATTTAGCTTGCACTTTATCAGCTCCAACATGCATTACTACGGCGATGTCGAAGCCAAAAACGTGATGCAACAATGCCAAGTACTCAATCCGTGGTGGTTGATGCCGTTGCAACTGTTTTGCTTCAACTTTGGCAGCACCCATGCGATCCACCATTTTGCAGTCAAAGAGCCTTTTTATGTGCGTCAATGGAACGCCAATATCGCCCACGAGGTGATGAAAGAGATGGGGGTACGCTTCAACGACTTTGGCACCTTCAAACGCGCCAATCGTTTTCATGATCCCGCGCTGACCGCTCAAAAAGAAGCGGCGAGCGCCTAACCTGTTTGCGCGGCAACCTGTGGGGGCATGGGTTGCCGCGTAACCCTACAAAAAATAGACGCTCAAGTTGACATTTGTCATTGTCAAATCCAAAAAAGGAACTAGAATCGGGATACATCTTTCTTGCTTTGCCATAGGCTGTGCTATGACCATCGACATTTCTACTCCGCTGACCTTGCAAGGGTTCACCCTGAAAAACCGCCTGATGAAAGGCGCGATGAGCGAAGCACTCGCAACGGCTGATGGGATGGTCACTGCACCACTGTTACGCTTGTATGACACATGGGGGCAGGGTGGTTTGGGCTGCTCAATCACCGGCAACGTGATGATTGACCAACGCGCCAAAAACGAACCGGGTGTGGTGGTGATCGAAGACGAGCGTGATCTGCCTGCGCTCAAAGCATGGGCAGCGATTGGCAAAAAATACAACATGGTGCAGATCGTCCAACTCTCGCACCCTGGTAAGCAATGCCCACGTGGGTTGAACAAAGAAACTGTTGCCCCGTCGGCGATTGGCTTTGCCCCCGAAATGGCTGCGGTATTTGGCACACCCCGTGAGCTGCGTGAAGATGAGATCTATGATTTGATCCGCCGTTTTGGCGAATCAGCCCGTATCTGCAAAAAAGCCGGTTTTGAGGGTGTGCAAATTCACGGCGCGCATGGCTATTTGGTCAGCGAGTTTTTGTCGCCCAAACACAACCAACGTACCGATCAATGGGGTGGCAGCTTAGAGAACCGCATGCGCTTTGTGCTCGAAGCCTTCAAAGAGATCCGCAAGCAAACTGGCGAAGGTTTTTTTGTGGGGGTCAAACTCAACTCTGCCGACTTCCAAAAAGGTGGCTTTGGTGAAGACGAATCGATGGCAGTGGTCAAAGCCTTGGATGCGTTGGGCGTTGATTTTATCGAAATCTCCGGTGGCACCTATGAAGCGCCTGCGATGACTGGCGTCAAGCAAAGCACTCGTCAGCGCGAAGCGTATTTCTTGGATTTTGCCGAAAAAGTGCGTGGTGAAGTCAAAACCGCTTTGATGGTCACCGGTGGCTTTCGTACCCGTAGTGGCATGGACAGCGCCTTGCAAAGTGGTGCGTGCGATCTGATCGGGATTGCCCGTCCACTCGCGGTGGAAACCGATGCACCCAACAACTTGGTCGCAGGTGCTGATGTCAAATACGCAGTTAAACCGATCAAAACCGGCATCAAACCGTTTGATAATATGGGTGTGATGGAAATTATCTGGTACGCCGCCCAATTTAAAACCATTGGTGCAGGCAAAACACCAGATCCCAATTTGTCGCCGCTCAAAGTGTTTGCCCATTATCTCAAAGGCAACGTAAAGGCGATGCTCAAAGGCAACAAAACCTTTGGTCGTCTACGCGCCTAAGTCCGCTTGATTGCAACAAACGCCTACATCCTGTAGGCGTTTTTGTTTGTAGTGCAAGTGTATGTCTATGATTTGTCCACCTTGAAATGTCCTGCGCTATTTTTATACAGTGGTGCTCATCAAGGGGAGTAGCCTCCCAAGCGATGTGCCGTCAATCCGCTCACACCTGAGCCGGTGCATCCACTCGTGGTCATCACGAGTCGGCAAGACCTTGACCGGTGTTATTTGATTAATCTCAGATGGCAGCAGGTCAAGGTTTTTTTATGCCACCTGTCTGCCATCTCCATAGAAGGGGTGCACGATGGACACGGTGGGTAGTTTCTCGCTCTACGCCATATTCTTTGCAATCGTGATTGCAATGCTATTGGTCGATTTTCTCACCTTTAAGCAAAAAGCCGATGAAAAAGTTCCGCTCAAACAGGCCGCGCTGTGGAGCGTGGTGTGGGTGAGTGTCTCGGTGCTGTTTGGCGCAGGGTTGTGGTGGTATCTCGATGGGGCATACACCCGTGAGCTGGCCAACCAAAAGACCCTTGAGTTTTTTACTGGCTATTTGATTGAAAAATCTTTGGCGGTCGACAACGTGTTTGTCTGGCTGATGATCTTCTCAGCGTTTGCCATTCCGCCCGCCTTACAACGTCGTGTGCTGCTGTATGGGGTGCTTGGTGCGATTATTCTGCGTACCATCATGATTTTTGCAGGGGCGTGGTTGATCACCCAGTTTCACTGGATTCTCTATATTTTTGGTGCGTTTTTGGTGTTTACCGGCATCAAAATGTGGGTTAGTCACGGTGAAGAGCCTGATCCCGAAAATGGCTTTTTGCTGAAGTTTTTGCGTAAACACTTGCGCATCACCAAGGAGCTTGATGGTGAAAAATTCATCGTGCGTCACAATGGATTGTTGTGGTTTACCCCACTGGCGATTGTGCTGATCTTGGTTGAAATCTCAGATGTGATCTTTGCTGTTGACTCGATTCCTGCGATTTTTGCGGTCACCACCGATCCATTTATTGTGTTGACTGCCAACCTGCTGGCGATCTTGGGTTTGCGTGCGATGTTCTTTTTGCTGTCGGATATTGCTGGTCGCTTCCATTTGTTGCCGTATGCATTGTCGATCATCTTGGTGTTTATCGGGATCAAAATGCTGCTGCTTGAAGTGTATAAAATCCCGATTGGTGCATCCTTGGGCTTTATTGCCGCGACCTTGACGGTGGTGGGTTTTCTGTCGTGGAAAACTGCACCGAAACCTGTGGATGAGTTCCCCAAACACAAAGATTAAGCCCAAGCTCTAAAAAAATCCTGTGCTTGCACAGGATTTTTTTTGATTTGAGACATACAAAAACAACAATCCCGCTTCAATGAGCGGGATTGTTGGGATGGTACATATTGCAGTAAGCCATCAAATATGGCCTCCCCACGGGGATTCGAACCCCGGTTATCGCCGTGAAAGGGCGGTGTCCTAGGCCTCTAGACGATGGGGAGTACAAGAGGTGGGCGCATTATATAGGGTGGACGATCAGTGTCAACAGATGCGGTCAAAAAAATGCAAAAAAGTGAATTGATTGGCTAAAAAAAAGTCAGATGGGTTTTTTCTGCCCCGTGTGGGGCAGAATCAGGACTACTCCGTGTCGTCATCAAGGTTTTGTGCCAACATCGGATAGGCATTTAAGATATGACAAAACAGCTCAGCAGTTTTTTGGGTGTCATACAAGGCCGAATGTGCTTCTTTCCCCGAAAACTCAATGCCTGCTGCCGCACAAGCACGCGCCAGCACCGTTTGACCATACGCCACTGCCGAGAGCGTCACGGTATCAAACACTGAAAAGCTATGAAATGGGCTTTGATTTTTGGTATGGGTGCGATCAATCGCGGCACGCAAAAAGCCCAAATCAAAATGCGCATTGTGACCGACCAGCACGCAGTGTTTACAGTTTTGCTGTCGACGCGTTTCGGTTAGGCTCTTAAAAATCCGCTTGAGGGCGGATTTTTCGTCTTCAGCAATTGCCATCCGCAGCGGATTGAATGGATCGATCCCTGTAAAGGTCAGCGAACGCTGGCACAAATGCGCCCCTTCAAATGGTTTGAGGTGGGCGTGCAGTGCTTCACCCACCACAAAACGACCTTCACTGTTGTACAAGATCGGGATACAGGCAATTTCAAGCAGTGCATCGTGCTTGGCATCAAATCCTGCCGTTTCAACATCGACAACGACAGGCAGAAAGCCCCGAAAGCGCTGCCCAATGATGGGAGCAGCGTCCGTCATACCACGCTCCAACGCAAGGTTTCACCGGCACGCAATGGCACGAGCTTTTGATCGCCAAAATAATCATAAGCATCGACCACCGCTTGATCTTGGCGGATCAAGGTAACGGTATCGGTGTTGCGCGGCAGGCCATAAAAATCTGCGCCAAAATGGCTGGAAAAGGCTTCGAGTTTGTCGAGCTTGCCTGCATCTTCAAACGCTTCGGCATACAAGGCCAGTGCGATGGGCGCGGTATAGCAACCGGCACAGCCACAGGCATTTTCTTTTTTGTCTTGGGCATGCGGGGCGCTGTCGGTGCCCAAGAAAAACTTAGGATTGCCACTGGTCGCAGCGTCAATCAACACCGCCTGATGGGTTTGGCGCTTGAGGATCGGCAAGCAGTAAAAGTGTGGGCGAATGCCTCCCACCAACATGTGATTGCGGTTAAACAGCAAATGTTGTGGCGTGATGGTCGCAGCGACGCGCTCGCCTTGTGCCAACACAAACTGTGCAGCATCGGCGGTGGTGATGTGTTCAAGCACCACACGCAGTTTGGGGAAGCGTTGCAACAGTGGATCGAGGACGTCATCCAAAAATTGCTTTTCACGGTCAAAAATATCGACATGGCTATGGGTGACTTCGCCATGTACCAAAAACGGCATGCCTTGTGCTTCCATTTGCTCAAGCACGCCATACACATTCGACAGATCGGTCACGCCGGCATGGGAGTTGGTGGTGGCACCGGCGGGGTAGAGTTTGACCGCTTGGACAACGCCTGTCGCCTGAGCCTTGATAATCTCTTGTGGATCAGTGTGATCCGTGAGATAAAGTACCATGCGTGGATCAAAGCGGATGCCTTCGGGTACCTGTGCCATGATGCGCTCGCGATAGGCAAGCGCATCACTCACGGTTTTGACCGGAGGCACCAAGTTGGGCATGCAAATCACGCGGTGAAAATGTTGTGCACTGTCTGGCACAGTGCGTGCAAGCGCTGCACCATCGCGCAGGTGGATATGCCAATCGTCAGGGCGGGTCAACGTCAAGGTATTCAAGGTTTATCCAATCGGTAGGTATGGAAAAAACCCATCATAATCGAATCAAACAACCGACGGAAAGCCTTGCGACGCATAGGGAGGATTGGTTAGTGTGCGCAGCTAGCAAAACAAGGTTGATGTCAGGCAAGATAGCCCCTGATGTGGTTAAAATTCTGACATTCTATAGGACTGCTTATTTTACGCATGGAATTTGAGTGAAAACCCCCATTCCACTACCAAGTGCCATCTTGCAAGAGGACAGTCTGATTCGCCATTTGTTGGCGAATGAACGGACGATCATGCGTCCTTTTCCAGACTCACTTGAGCAGCGGTACTGGAACACACTCCAAGAACGTTCGGCGAGTATGATCCGTAACGTCTATTTTACCTTTATGTTGGTGTACTTGGCGCTCGGCTTTATTACCTTTCCCACCGTCTATTTTGTCAGTGAGCCGGTCAATCGCGCGCATGATTTGTTTTTGTGGCTATTGGCCTATACCAACGGCATTGTTTGTTTGGGGGTGTTGCCGATCATGGCGCATGTGCCCAAAATATTACGCTATTACAATCGGATTCTGCCGATGTTGGCGTTTTTGGGGGTGCTGGGAACGTGTGTATTTACCATGCTGTTTCAGCAACCGCAGTTGGCACAGCAAGGCAGCTATTTGGTGATTTTTGTGTACATGCTGGCCTATTTTATGAGTGGAATGCCGCCGCGTACCATGTTGCTGACCTGTGCATTGGCAGGTCTGATCCCACTCCCATTATTTATTTTTATGAATATTCATATTGATCCCGTCATGTATTTTTATGCGGTGATTTTGAGTAATGCGCTCGGGTTTTTGCTGGCTTATCTCAATACCAGCCGTGATCGGGTCAGTTTTTTGCAAGGACGCTTGCTAGAACTTGATCGTTTGCAATCGCGTGCCATGAGCGAAGAGTTGATTCGCTTATCGCGTGAAGACTCAGTGACCGGTCTGGCCAATCGTCGTTATCTCAATGAAACCTTCTCCCAAGAGTGGGAGCGGGCGCAGCGTTCGGGTGAGCCGCTCTCGGTCATCTTTGTTGATATTGACCACTTCAAAGCCTACAACGACACCTACGGTCACTTGCAAGGTGATGATGCCCTGACTCAAGTCGCCAATGTGCTCAAATCGCATTTGCAGCGCACCGGTGATTTGGCAGCGCGTTATGGCGGAGAAGAATTTATTGTGTTGATGCCCAACACCCCGCCTGAAGGGGCAAAACGTGTGGCTGAAAAAATTTTGGCGGCGGTTGATCGCCTGAATATTACCCATCACGGCTCACACACCGCGTCTCATGTGACGGTCAGCATTGGTGTCTCGACATGGCAGCCGCTCAAACAGCGGCAGATGAATGCCAATCGTTTGATAGATCAAGCCGATTCGGCAGTGTATCAAGCCAAAGCGGCAGGCCGTCACTGTATTCGCGTGTTTGAAGCAGAGCGTGTAGAATAACTCCCGTTTTTTTGTTTGGCGGAAATCATCGATATGTCGAATGTTCGCAAAATCGTGCTGGCCTATTCGGGCGGTCTCGATACCTCAGTCATTCTAAAATGGCTACAAGAGCAATATGATGCTGAAATCATCACCTTTACCGCCGATTTGGGGCAAGGTGAAGAGGTCGAGCCAGCCCGTGCCAAGGCCGAAGCGATGGGCGTCAAGTCCATCCATATCGAAGATTTGCGTGAAGAGTTTGCGCGTGACTTCGTGTTCCCGATGTTCCGTGCCAACGCGATCTATGAAGGCGAATATCTGCTCGGTACCTCGATTGCGCGTCCATTGATTGCCAAGCGTTTGGTTGAAATTGCCAAAGCCGAAGGCGCAGACGCGATCAGTCACGGCGCAACCGGCAAAGGCAACGACCAAGTGCGTTTTGAGCTGGGCATGTATGGTTTGGCGCCTGAGTTGCGCTGTATCGCACCGTGGCGTGAGTGGGATTTGACCTCGCGTGAAACCCTGATGGAATATGCGCGTATCCGTGATATCCCGATTGATTTTGCCAAAGCGGGTAAAAAGTCACCGTATTCGATGGATGCCAACTTGCTGCACATCTCCTATGAAGGCGGCGGCTTGGAAGATCCATTCTGGGAACCGGAAGAAGACATGTGGCGCTGGTCGGTTAGCCCTGAAAAAGCCCCAGACCAACCGTTGTATCTCGAATTGACCTATCGCGCGGGTGATATCGTGGCGATTGACGGTCAAGAGATGAAGCCACACGAAATCATGGAATTGCTCAACAAACTCGGTGGTGAGCACGGCATTGGTCGTCTGGACTTGGTCGAAAACCGCTATGTCGGCATGAAGTCACGCGGCTGCTACGAAACGCCAGCCGGTACCATTATGCTCAAAGCGCACCGTGCCATTGAGTCGATCACCTTGGATCGTGAAGTCGCGCACCTCAAAGATGAGTTGATGCCACGCTACGCCAAGCTGATCTACAACGGCTACTGGTGGAGCCCTGAGCGTCACATGTTGCAAGCCATGATTGACGAGTCACAACAACCAGTCAATGGTGTGGTACGCGTCAAGCTGTACAAAGGCAATGTGATGATTGCTGGCCGCAAATCAGACGATTCGTTGTTTGATGCCAACATTGCCACCTTTGAAGACGACCGTGGTGCGTACAACCAAAAAGACGCCGAAGGCTTTATCCGCCTCAACGGTCTGCGTCTGCGTATTGGTGCGAGCAAAGGTCGTAAGTTCGACTAAGCTGATCCACTCAAAAGCCGCCCGTTTGTTGGCGGCTTTTTTGTATTTGGCGGTTGTCGTTTACAGTGCCTTATAGAATGAATGGCATCTCAATAATCTGGTGAATGACTATGCAAGATGACCTATGGATTGAAATATGTGTGGCTGAGCAACGCCTGACGCTGCATCGTACCCCCCATGATTGCCAGCACTATTTGATCTCAACCGCCAAAAATGGGGTGGGTGAGCGCGAAAATAGCGGCTGTACACCGCGTGGTCGTCATATCATTGCGCAAAAAATTGGTGCAGATGCGCCGATCAACAGCGTGTTTGTGGCAAGGCAGCCGACGGGCGAAATTTATGATGATGCCCTTGCAGTCGCTCATCCTGCACGCGATTGGATTTTGTCACGGATTATGTGGCTTTCGGGCTGTGAAGCGGGGGTTAATCAAGGCGACGGCTGCGATACCTATCGTCGTTATATTTATATTCATGGCACGCCAGACACTGAACCGATGGGCACTCCGTTGTCACATGGCTGTATCCGCATGCGTAACAGCGATGTGATTGACCTTTTTGCACAGATCAGCGAAGGCACACCGGTGCAGATTGTCGAAACACGCGATTGATTGTTGAAAAAAACAACACACCGATCAAGGGGGCAAAGATCGCCCCGTCATCTTTGCGCCCAAAAGCGTCTGTGCTTAGCGACGCAAAGATCCAAAAAACAGGCGAAAAACGGGTGTTTTTTTGGGTTTTGGTTGGAAAATCAGCAGCTTTTAGCTAAAAAATGAACACTCAAACAAAAAAATGAAAAAAAGCCAGAAAAGCGTTTGACACCACAAATGGAATCTCTATAATGCACACCACGACGAAGACATTGGGTGGTTAGCTCAGTTGGTAGAGCAGCTGCCTTACAAGCAGCGGGTCAGCGGTTCGAGCCCGTTACCACCCACCAATCTCGTCGAATTGCGAAGCAGCGGTAGTTCAGTCGGTTAGAATACCGGCCTGTCACGCCGGGGGTCGCGGGTTCGAGTCCCGTCCGCTGCGCCATCGCAAAGTTTGGTGCCCAGAACTCATCAAACACCCCAAGCCCTATAGCAACCGAGGTTGCAAGTATATCAGGGCTTTTTTTATTGGCATACCCCGCCAATGACCGAAAGGTCAGCGTAATTCGCAGCGGTAGTTCAGTCGGTTAGAATACCGGCCTGTCACGCCGGGGGTCGCGGGTTCGAGTCCCGTCCGCTGCGCCATATTCAAAAAAACGCGTCTTGCAGAGCAGGCGCGTTTTTTGTTTTGTATCTTATTGCATGTAAGTTTTCGGCTGTTTTTGCACTAATTTCTATTTGCTTTTGCACTAAATTTAACTAGTCAAAGGCTATCACTATTCTCGTAGGCGTCAACAGCCTGCTCATAGCTGAGCTTGACTCGTTGCCGACATATTTGTAAGTTTTCGGCTGTTTTTGCACTAATTTCTATTTGCTTTTGCACTAAATTTTTTCGTTTGCTTTTGCACTAAATCACCCTGTCCGCATCCAAACGCTAACGACTAGGTAGGGCTGCATGATGTTAAAAGGGTTGCCGCCACCTGCCTTGCTGTGGTCACTAGTCTTGATCCCATAACCGTTATCTTCAACAAGGGTGTCATTGAATAAAACCTGATCTTCATCAGGCGTTAGTACATATGAATCAGTATCAAACTCGTCATTTAGCTCAGCGTCACCAGTCGCATCAATAATCGGGAAGGGATGCTTGTGATCTTTGAGTTCAGCCAATGTCTGCTGATGATCAACCTCACCACCTGTCTCACCATTTGCAAACGTCCGAGTCAAATTGTCGCGGGCAGCGTCCCCAGTGGCGGCTGAATAATCAATCGTGATCTCACCAGCACCAACCGCAACACGTCCAGCCATCGCCGTATCTAGCACCCATGTACCCCAACCCAAATGACTGTTATCAGCAGGGTTTAGCCCATCATAGGTCGTATACCGGCCTTTGCCTATCGGCCAAATGCGATTGCGCTCGGCGTTGCGCTCATCAATGATGGCTTGCTGTACCGCGACTGAGAGAGCCGTGATTGCCAACGACAAACGAGAATCAACCTCGTCTAACGCTGTATTAGGCGCAAAAAATGCTTGCAGTCCTGTCCATAGCTGATTGTTTGTACCTTTGGCGAGGGTTTGGCCTGTGCCTTCAATGGTGCGTGCAATTTCTTCTTGTAGGGCATTGCACCATTCGGGGCTGAGCTGTGTTGCATCCTGACCAGATAGGTCTGTGTTGTCGTGAAAGCCCGTTTTGCCTGTGCCGTTTACGTTTGGGCGGGCGTTTGGCGTATCAATACGATGCATGGTTAAACCTCAAGAATATCAACACGCCAAGCGGTTGGAAGATACTGATCAATAATGCAGGAAACATCAGCAGTTATAGGGCTTTGAATGCTAATTGTTAGGCGGAAGCGATTCCGCACGCTGTTGACGTTGTCTGTACAGGAGCACGTGCATAGGGTCGGGCGGTAGCGTTGGATATTGACCACAGTCATTCCAAAGCTGGCAAACAAAGCAATAATGCCTGACTCGTTGTAGTGCTTTTGCGGGGTACGCGCTTGCTCAATTGCTGCAATTCGCTCGGACTGGGTGATTGGTAAATCAATCGAACACGCACGCGGCAGACCATAGTCTTTTTCATATTCAGTGATCAGTTCCGGCGGTATTCCTTCAGCAGCTTCCAATAGCAAATCCGCTGCGCCTTGTGCATCTTCTAACGCCTTTGCATGAGCTTTAATGTCTTTTTCAATCAGCGTGCCGTGGGCTTTTTCATAGCCGCCGGTTGGGAGTAATTCGAGCAACACATCAGCATGGGTGGTCATGATGTCACCGTTACAACGCCACGGCGCAGCCACTCCAACGTCATCCAGTCCACAATCGGGGTGACATTCGCATTGGGCGTGAGCTGCACGTCCGTGACTCCAGCTTGCCCAATAATGCGCGATGACAAGACGTTTTCGCGGTATGGCTCGGCTGGCTCTAGGCCATCCAGATACTCTTCAATAATTTGCTGTACGGCTGCTTCGTCCACGTTGCGGCCTGTCAGTACCGCATGCACATCGAGCGGCACAGGGTCGGGGGCATAGGCTCTAACGTCTTCATGCGCCACTGCCGCCGCTTCTAACGCGGCCTGAACGTCAGCCAGTAGGGCAGTGCTGGGCATATCTGCACCACTTGAGCCATAGGCTGTAATTGCCACGTCTGTACTGCCCAAGCCACGCCGCTTGGGAAAAACATAGACATGAAACACACCAGCCACACTACGCGCTGCGAGTTTATAGTCTTCGTCGCGGCCTTGTGATGCGCCAAGCGCCTGCGCATCGAGCAGACGTGAGCGCCAGCTTTCTAGTGGCTCGGTGTCTGCGCCACCTGATAATGTGACAATTTCAGCAAGTGACCGCAGCCCAGCCACAGGACTGACCCATGTTAGCGCGGTAGATGCGGCTTTATTCCAGCTTGCACCAACAGATTCGGCCTCGATTGCCACACTGATGGGTTGGCCTGACACAAGGGTCACATCTGCGGTGGTCTGCCAAAAACGCCCCTTGCCATCGCTCAAACGTGAGCCGGTCGGCAGCACCACACCTGAGCTGCTGCCCAGTGCCAACACTTGCCCAGTTGCTAATGCACCACCCAGACGGGGTAGGCTCAGGCGTTCAGCATGGATTGCCAGACCGTATTCGTCCGCTGTACGAATGAAAAGCTGCCGCTGAATCCAATGCTGATGCGAATACAGCCCTTCGACCGCTGCGGCTGTACCGGCTGCACGAATGGCAAAATCTGAGTCTTCAGGGAGGGTTTGACCTGTGAGATTGCGGCCTTCCGTTAGAATGGTTTGGCGAATTTGTTCAAATGTTTGCGTGCTAAACATCAGCCACCTACCTGTACAAAATAATCAATCACGACCTCGGTGCGGTCTGGTTTAGTCAACACGATGTGAAGCTGTAGCGTGCTGTTCTTGGGTTGGGTTGCGTTGATAACCACAGACACTACGCGCCCATCTTGCTTGAGCGGATCTAGGGCTTCAGCCGCATACTCGATTGCTATTTTTTTGACCCGTGGCACATCTTTTTCTCGTGCCAATAGGTGTAGACGGCTGCCTAGCGTGGGGTCAAACCAAAACGCCCCTCTATGGGCAGACAAGCGTACAAGCGCTGCTTGCTCAAGTGCTGGATTGAGCGATGCATCCAATGATGCTGCAACATAATCTCGGATTGCGGGGTTAAGTGCTGCCATTATTCACCCACCACTGGCACTTGCACTGCACACGATGGAAAGCTTGCAGCCTTTTCTGTGATAGCCGCAACTAATGCAGCAACAGCAGCTATTTGTGCAGTCATCTGAGCCTGATATGTATAGAACGGGACGGTCATCGGTCGAATGACGGTTTCGATGAGTTTAAAAATCCATTCAACAACTGATTCAGGATCAGTCGGCGCAGTGAGCAGTTCAATATATGGCGCAAAAACTTCAAGCTGGGCACTAATAACATCCGTCTGTGCTTGCATTGCTGCCAACACTTCAGCGGCTGCTTGTTGTAGTGCAGCACAGCTATCTGCTGACTCAATTTGCTGTGTTAATGCTGCAATATATTCAACATTTACAATCGTCATTGTGCACCTGTGATATTGATGACCACACCATTGGCAACAGTCACTACCTGACCTGTCAACGATACAAAAGAGCCTGACGCACCAGTACCAACGGACAAATGACCTGTCGTTGATACATTACCGTCTTGCATAGCCACATGACCCACCATGTCGATACCACCTGCGCCTAAATGCACTTTGTGCCCAAACTGGTCATAAATGCACATCTCGCCCTCGGTAACATCGACTGTCAGCCCGCCACGGCTGCCAACAATGACCACACGGGCGGTTTTGCCCATCAGGGGTAGCATGACAACCTCTGCATCAAGCGGTAAGGCGGAAGCGATTCCAACGTGTTGGATATGAGGGGTATCTGGAAATAATTCGCCGTTTAAACCGGCAACTTGTGGGGCTTTTCCTGTACGTTTGATAACACCCACGAACGGCAGCCGGATCTGAGCCAAGCGCCGACGAATCTGCCGGTCTACCTCACTGAGCCATATCATCGTCGTATTCCGTTGGGTATTGGATCTCATCATCTGAAGGGGGCAGCGGTGCGACGGGTTGCATCCAGTACTGCTTACGTTTGAGCTTGAGCTGGGTTTGCTTGCCATTGCGCCCCAGCGTGAGCGTGCGAGCCATGATGACCCATTCACCGTTTGCTGCTGAGCGTGTTACATCGCTTTGATATTTGACTGTCCAGCCCGTATCCCATACGTGACCGGTGTTGCATGTCCAACCAGCTACATCTACGGTCAACGTGTAGGCTGATAAATTGCCATCGAGCATGAGCTTTTGAGCACGTTTAGCTGCTTGGTCATCATTATCTGCAAGGGTGTCTAGTACGATATGACGCCGCAAATACGGGAGGCTTTGTCCAGCTTGGCCGCTAAATTCAGCCTCGTCTGGCTTGTCTTTTTTACTGGGAGTCAGGTCTTGCCCATGATACGTGTCATCTACTGGAGTCGTGTCTGTTGCATAAAAAGATACCTGTGACTGATTGTCTTGCCCTAGCACAATCACTTCACTGTACTGCTGGGTAATGTCTTCTGAGTAATCGACCGATAACACGTTATTTGATGAGTCACCGCGTATGAGCTTTAGCACTGGTGCGGGTGGTTGTGGCTTGTTGAATGGATTGCCAATCCGCACGATACCCGCAGCATCTGACCAAACATACTGACCAATAGATTCAGCCAATTTGACCAGTGCAGTCCAGATTGATTCCGATGGTTCTATGGCTGTTTTTGCAGTGGTGTAATCAATACCCTGATCAATTTTGACGCCTGTAAAAATTTGCCCAAAGTCGTTAAAAACATATTGACCGACCAAATCCTGTAGCGTCACTTGCTGCTGTACCAACAGTGGTACAGAGTTGTCCAGCAGCACACCCACAACATCACGCCCTGCAACTGACAGCATATAACCTTGGCGTGTGACACGGTCGTTGATACGGTCAACTGTGCCCTTGAGCACCTGCTGAGTACCAATAAAAATTTCTACCAACATGCCAACTTTGATAGAAGAAGGCAAAGGGTCGGTTGGTGGATTAAATAACGTCAATGACCAAGCATCAGCGGGAATTTCAAGGTCGCTGTCGATAGACACGTCATCCCATTGCGTGCATTCAAAACCACCAACGATCAAACGGATATTATTGGACATAGGCTTGCACATCCGTACCGATATCAATCAGTGCTGGATTGGTCAGCTCAGGATTGAGCCGTAGCAGCTCAGGGGCGCGGGTATGATCTCCATACAGCCGGTGGGCGAGCAAACGCAGATTTGAAGGCTGGCGAACGACGATGGTGCGAATGGGTGGGCGAGCGTTGATCAACGCATCGAGTTGCTGCGTGATCGTATCCGCAACCTGTTTAAGAGTACCCACCTGTGTTGTGGTATCCAACGGTATCGGGGGCACAGACCCCAGCGTACTGGCAGCTTGCTCTCCCGCATCACTAACAGCCGCCCGCTCCGCATTAATCGCCCTCTGTATAACATTTCTCACCTCATTTCTAACGCTGATCAAATCAGCATGGGTCATGGTTGGATTGCGAGTCTGTGCGCGAATCAACACCTGTGTTGCAGTGATCAGTGCAGCAACGTGTAGTGTGCGTCCAACGTGTCGCAAAGGCTCTGGGTTGTCGTCGCTGCTAAAGATGTCGTCGAGTAGGGCAAAGCGTTTTGACACACTGCGCCACTCGGCAATCGCGCTAAAATTGGGTGTCATGACGCTGCGAGTGAGTGCAGACACATCTGACATGATGCCGTTGACCCACTGTGGGGGTGACAAAAAGTCATTGATGGTTTTGGTCACACCGTTGACCAGCTTGGTAGCTTTGCGGATGCCAGTGCGCACTTTGTCTGCAATATCAGCCAAGGTCAGCGGCTGATCAAAGTATTCAACTTGGGCTTGGAGTTGCTCCAGCCGTACCAATGGCTGCGCCATCACTTTTGTATAAAGCTGTTCATCTGGTAATTTGACTGGTACAAACAACAGTTTACCATCGGCTTTGCTACGCTCTGCGATAAACTCAAGATCGACATAACAGCCGTCTACAAGCTCAGGGTTGTGTTTGACTTGGTATCTTTCACATGTGGCTTGCATGCGCCCATAGATGGGGTGCACCAGCTCACCCATGCCGATCATATCGAGTGCCACGAGCAGTGCAACAAGCTCTATCTCATACGATGAGCCACTGATGATGGCTTGCAATTTGTAGCTGGGCAGGTCTGCGCCCATGTCTTCGACCTTGCCACCGTTAGAATAGGGTGGCAGGTATTTTGCGAGTGATTTTGATCGAGTGTCGTCTATCGACATCACCTCAAACGTGACACCGCGAAAACTGGCAACCTCTAAACGATCAGACCAAGACATAAAAAAAGCCCCTTGCTATGGGGGTAGCATGGGGCTAAAGGGGTAAAGAAGTTAGGCGGAAGTGATTCCTTAGCGGTATGGAAAACCACGGCTTGCTTGCTGTTTCATTTGCTCAGACAGGGGTAGCAGGTCAGACGACACTGGGATTTGTAGACGCTCAACCGCTCGAATGAGCCTTTCATTCTGTTGAATCATTCGATCATTCTGACTCGGTAATGAATCAGACAAAACTGACATTTCAGCAGCCAATGCTTCACGTGCAGTATCACCACCCATCCAGTCGGGCATGTGT
>CALFYA010000123.1 GCA_937952925.1 uncultured Moraxellaceae bacterium | reverse complement strand
CATTAAACTCTACAAGGGTTGCTTGTGACTGACAAGCAGCGAAGTATGTATTCAAACCTTGATGAAATCCTCGATACAAACTGCCCTGAAATACCTTGTTTTTAACATTTATGACAATTAATGGCCGTTCGATTTTGGCCTTTGGTGCCAGTTTATTGGCAGAATTTACCTTAATATGACCACTTGCACATCCTGTGAACACACCCGCCAATGTCAACAAGGCTAAAGCAACAATTTTCTTCATAGCACACTCTATCGCTGTATCAATGGATGATGCACTATAGCAAAAGATGAATCAGCGAAGGCCAACCAACGAGCGACGTCACACCATGAGTGGCTTGAAAGCAAAACCATCAGTGGTATGGCGATGTTACATCGCAAGGTGCCATAAACCCGCCCCCTTCATCCACGACCTCGATGATTTGGTTGGTGTGAGTCATGAGTACAGCACTAAGGGTTTATTGATATCTCACGCGTGAACTGCATTGCATGGCTGAAACATCAACAGACCATACCGTCTTGACCGATTCATCTCACCTGCATGCACTACCTCATAGCGCCAAAATAAGTGACCATCAAGTTGAAAACTCACCATCAAATTGTCTAAATTCATAATAAAACCATTGACTTCCAAATGAAAATATCCATATTAAATCTGCTTTATCAACTAAGAGTATATTAGCAATGAGCATGAATGGATGTTTTATAATAGTACCTCATGAGCATCATGAGGATTTTTTCAACACGACTTCTCATATTGACGATTTAGACTATGTCGACAGCTGCTGGGTTGAACAAGCATGGCATATGCTTGCCGTACTCACCGACCAAGAAAATTATATAGAAGGTCAAGCGCCTCATGATTTCAGCGCGACTGGCTCGATATTAGTGTTAAACCTTCAAGATTATGCAGAACATTTGGAAAGTTTAGATGCAGAAAAAATACGTTCAGCATTAAATCAAATGAACTCTGCTGAACTAGAAGATATTTACTGGGGAAATTTTATGCAAAATAATGCAGATTTTGTGATCGATAATTTTGAATCTCTAAAACATTGGCTGATCGTCCAAAAAACAAAGGATCAAGCCTCTGATTTATATTTAACCGTAGTTTAACCCCATCTTATTTTTTGCCAAATCACTGACATCTTCCGACTGATATTCAATTTTTCAAATCATCATAGGGTGCGCTGTGTGCACCATTTTTCGATCAAATAGGTTAGATCTTCCTCTTGTGTCACCTTCAAGCACGCGTGATGTTCACGGTGCTTGAACGTGTTTTGATCACTTAACCCCGCCCTTTCTTCCCACTGCTGCGTGGCGGCAAGCCGGTATGCTGGGTCAGCACTTTACCTTTGCGCGGCTGTTGTGCTTGCATGCGTGCGCTATTGGGATTGGTACGCTTGGCCGAATCACCCGCTTGAGTCGAGTTTTTCTTCCGCGCGGATTTGTACTCGCCTTCGGTGCTTGCAGGCTGATAGTTGGGGATCAAATGCTGTTTGCCATTGCCAATCAAATCAGCGCGTCCCATGCTTTTGAGTGCTTCACGCAACAGCGGCCAGTTGTTGGGATCGTGATAACGCAAAAATGCTTTGTGCAAGCGGCGGCGCTTCTCACCCTTCACAATATCCACCGTTTCACTGCCCCGACTCACTTTGCGCAGCGGATTTTTTTGGCTGTGATACATTGCGGTGGCGGTCGCCATTGGACTGGGATAAAAGGTCTGCACTTGGTCGGCACGGAAGCCGTTTTTCTTCAGCCAAATCGCCAAGTTCATCATGTCTTGGTCGGTGGTGCCGGGGTGGGCGGCAATGAAGTACGGGATCAGATATTGCTCTTTGCCCGCTTCCGCGCTGTAGCGATCAAACATCTGCTTAAAGCGGTCATAGGTGCCAATCCCCGGTTTCATCATCTTGGACAGTGGGCCACCTTCGGTGTGCTCCGGCGCAATCTTCAGATAGCCGCCGACGTGGTGGGTCACCAGCTCTTTGACGTATTCGGGGTTGAGCACCGCAAGGTCATAGCGCAAGCCTGAGCCAATCAAGATTTTTTTCACGCCCTTGATGGCGCGTGCTTTGCGGTACAGTTGGGTCAGGTGGCTGTGATCGGTGTTGAGGTTGTCGCACACACCAGGGTAGACACACGAGGGCTTGCGGCAGTTTTTCTCAATCTCTGGGTCTTTACAGGCCAAGCGGTACATGTTGGCGGTGGGGCCACCCAAGTCTGAGATCACGCCGGTAAACTGCGGCGCGGTGTCGCGGATTTTTTCCACTTCACGCAAAATCGACTCTTCCGAGCGGTTTTGGATGATACGGCCTTCGTGCTCGGTGATCGAACAAAAGGTACAGCCGCCAAAACAGCCGCGCATGATGTTGACCGAAAACTTGATCATATCAAACGCGGGAATCCGCGCATCGCCGTAGCTCGGATGTGGCAGACGCGCATACGGCAAATCAAACACATAGTCCATTTCTTCGGTGGACAATGGAATCGGCGGGGCATTGAGCCATACATCACGGCTGTCGTGGCGTTGCACCATCGCCCGCGCATTACCAGGGTTGGTTTCGAGGTGCAAAATCCGGTTGGCATGCGCATACATGACCGGATCGTCTTTGACTTGCTCGTAGTCGGGCAAGCGGATCACCATTTTGTCGCGTGGCGGCATTTTGTGCTTGAGTGCATTACTGCGCAAGGTCACCACCTGCACATCACTGCCCACTTGGGCGGCATTCACCACTGGATTGGCGACTTGTTCTTTGACAAAACCTTGATATTGCGTCGGCTGTTTGTTGTTTTCGATCTCACAACTGTCCAGATCTTCGGTCATCACATACGGATTGATGATGGGGTCTACCCGTCCAATCGTATCAATATCATTGCTCGCCACTTCGATCATCTCGGCCTTGGCGATTTTGCGGCTCGGCGTCAAGATAAACGAGGTGCCGCGCAGATCGGTAATCTGCTCAATACTTTCGCCGCGTGCCAAACGATGCACCACATCGACCATTGCGCGCTCAGCGTTGCCATATAGCAAAATATCGGCTTTGGCATCCATCAACACCGAACGACGTACTTTGTCTTGCCAGTAGTCGTAGTGGGCAATCCGCCGTAAGCTCGCTTCAATGCCACCCAGCACAATCGGCACATCAGGATAGGCTTCACGGCAGCGCTGGCTATACACAATCGCCGCGCGGTCGGGACGTTTGTCGGGTGCGTTGTTGGGCGAATAGGCATCGTCGGAGCGGATTTTTCGATCAGCCGTGTAGCGATTGATCATCGAATCCATATTGCCTGCGCTCACGCCGTAGCAATACACCGGCTTACCAAGCGCCTTAAAGGGTTCAGCACTGTGCCAATCAGGCTGGGCAATAATCCCGACGCGAAAGCCTTGCGCTTCAAGCAGCCGACCAATAATCGCCATGCCAAATGATGGATGATCAACATAGGCATCACC
>CALFYA010000122.1 GCA_937952925.1 uncultured Moraxellaceae bacterium | reverse complement strand
GCCATGACCGAAGCCTATATCTTTGACGCCGTGCGTACCCCACGCGGCAAGGGAAAAAAAGACGGTAGTTTGCACGAAGTCAAACCCATCACCCTGCTCACCACCCTGATGCATGCATTGGCTGAGCGCAACAATCTTGATACCAGCAAAATTGAAGACGTGGTGCTCGGTTGCGTCACGCCAGTGGCAGACCAAGGCGGCGATATTGCCAAGACCGCAGCGATTGCTGCCGGTTGGAGCGACAATGTGTCGGGCGTACAAATCAACCGTTTTTGTGCCTCTGGCCTAGAAGCGGTCAACCTTGCAGCCATGAAAGTGCGCTCAGGTTGGGAAGATTTGGTGGTCGCAGGTGGCGTCGAGTCGATGTCACGGATTGCAATGGGTTCGGACGGCGGCCCTTGGGCGCTTGATCCTCAGACCAACATGCGCTCCAACTTTGTCCCACAAGGCGTGGGCGCAGATTTGATCGCTACCCTCGATGGCTATACCCGCGCCGATGTCGATGCGTTTGCAGTCAACTCGCAGAAAAAAGCCGCTGCCGCACAAGCCGCGGGTCGTTTTGACAAATCCATCGTGCCAGTCAAAGACGGCGCAGGCGTGACCATTTTGGATCGCGACGAATTTATCAAACCAGATTCCTCGGTTGAAAAACTCGCTGGTCTGTCGGCAAGCTTTGAGATGATGGGCAACATGGGCTTTGATGCCATCGCCCTGCAAAAATATCCCGAAGCCGAAAAGGTCAACCACGTCCACCACGCGGGCAACTCATCGGGCATCGTCGATGGTGCAGCGTTGGTATTGATTGGCTCCGAAAAAGCCGCGCAAGAACTCGGCCTCAAACCACGCGCCAAAGTATTGGCAACCGCATTGGTCGGCACAGATCCGACCATCATGTTGACCGGCCCTGCCCCTGCGGCACGCAAAGCACTCGCCAAAGCGGGCTTGACCATTGATGACATCGACCTGTTTGAAGTCAACGAAGCGTTTGCGTCAGTGGTGATGCGCTTTATCAATGAACTGAACGTCCCTGTCGAAAAAGTCAACGTCAACGGTGGTGCCATTGCCATGGGTCACCCGCTCGGTGCGACTGGCGCGATGATCTTGGGCACCTTGCTCGACGAACTCGAACGTACCGGCAAAAAACGCGGCCTTGCCACCTTGTGTGTGGGTGGCGGTATGGGTATTGCCACCATCATTGAGCGCGTTTGAGCCAAACAGTAGGGAGAAACCACATGAGCGCGATTAAATATCAAAAAGATCAGGACAATATTGTCACCCTGACTTTGGATTCAACCGGTCAATCCGCCAACACCATGAATGCTGAGTTTCGTGAAAGCTTGGCTGCGGTTGCCGCTCAGCTCAAAGCTGAAACCGAACTCGCTGGCGTGATCTTGACCTCCGCCAAAAAGACCTTCTTTGCCGGTGGCGATTTGGATGAACTGATCCAAGCGCCGCGTAGCGAAGCCACCGCATTTTTCCAGATGATCGAAAGCCTCAAAGTTGGCATGCGTACCATCGAAACCTTGGGCAAACCCGTGGTGGCTGCGCTCAACGGCACTGCACTCGGTGGCGGCTGGGAATTGGCGCTCGGCACCCATCGCCGGATTGCCCTCAACGACCCCAAAATCAAATTTGGCTTGCCTGAAGTCACGCTTGGCCTGCTGCCGGGTGGTGGCGGCATCGTGCGGATGGTGCGTCTGCTCGGTTTGCAAAATGCATTCCCTTTCTTGATGGAAGGCAAGCAATTTGATGTGAAAAAAGCCGTCAGCTTAGGCTTGGTACACGACACCGCCGACAGCGTTGAAGAACTGCTGCAAAAAGCCCGCGATTGGATCAAAGCCAACCCCAAATCACAGCAACCATTTGATGTGAAAGGCTACAAAATCCCTGGTGGTGATCCACGCACACCTGCGGTTGCCCAAGTCTTGGCGATTGCCCCTGCCATGCTGCGTGACAAAACCAAAGGCTGTTACCCTGCCCCTGAAGCAATCATGGCGGCTGCGGTCGAAGGCGCTCAAGTCGATGTCGATACCGCCCTGCGCATCGAATCGCGTTATTTCACCGAAATCGCCACCAGCCAAGTGGCCAAAAACATGATTGGCACCTTCTGGTTCCAACTCAACGCCATCAAAGGCGGTCACAGCCGTCCAAGCGGCGTGCCCCAGTGGCAAGCCAGCAAAGTGGGCGTGTTGGGTGCAGGCATGATGGGTGCAGGCATTGCCTACTCCACCGCCATCAAAGGCATCCCAGTAGTGCTCAAAGATGTGTCGGTTGAAGCGGCTGAAAAAGGCAAATCCTATAGCCAAAAACTGCTCGACAAGCGCGTATCACGCGGTCAGATGACCACCGACAAACGCGATGCCATCTTGAACAGCATCAAAGCCACCGATTCGGCTGCGGATCTGGCTGGTTGCGACCTGATCATCGAAGCGGTGTTTGAAAACCGTGAACTCAAGGCCAAAGTCACCCAGGAAGCCGAAGCGCAATTGGCTGACGGTGGCATCATGGCCTCCAACACCTCAACCTTGCCGATCACTGGCCTTGCTGAAGCGAGCAAAGATTCGAGCAAATTTATCGGTCTGCACTTCTTTAGTCCTGTCGATAAGATGCAGCTCGTGGAGATCATCAAAGGCAAAAACACCAGTGCCGAAACACTGGCACGCGCCTTTGACTATGTGTTGCAAATTGGCAAAACCCCGATTGTGGTCAACGACAGCCGTGGCTTCTTTACCAGCCGCGTGTTTGGCACGTTTATCCAAGAAGGCATGCGTTTACTGGCTGAAGGTGTGCATCCTGCCAAGGTCGAAATGGCGGCACTCAAAGCCGGTATGCCGGTTGGCCCTCTCGCCATTCAAGATGAAGTCAGCCTGACTTTGACCGAGCACATCACCGAGCAAACCCGCAAAGACTTGGCGCTTGAGGGCAAAACCTTGCCAGATTCGCCAGTTGAAGGTTTGATCAAATCGATGATCCACGAGCACAACCGCAAAGGCAAAGCGGCTGGCGCGGGCTTCTATGAATACCCCACCGATGGCAGCAAGAAGCACTTGTGGTCTGGCCTCAAAGCATGGGTCAAGCCCGAAGTACAGATCAGCGAGCAGGAGATGATTGATCGTATCCTGTTTGTACAGGCGCTCGACACCGTGCGTTGTATGGAAGAAGGCGTGCTCGAATCGGTACAAGATGCCAACATCGGCTCGATCTTTGGGATTGGCTTTGCCCCGTGGACAGGTGGTGCGATTCAGTACCTCAACCAATACGGGCTAGACAAAGCCGTTGCCCGTGCTGCTGACCTCGAAGCCAAATACGGTGAGCGTTTTGCTGCACCGCAGTTGCTCAAAGA
>CALFYA010000121.1 GCA_937952925.1 uncultured Moraxellaceae bacterium | reverse complement strand
GTATCGCCAGATAGCTCTCCTGCAACCAAACCGATACGGAGTTTTTGTGGGGTCATAGCGAAATCTCAAAATCTGACAAGGGCTTGCAATCTGCGTGCCGATTCTACCATCGTCCACTGTCAAAAGTGTGGTTGTTGTCTGATCAAGCCCTGATCACGATCACAAAGTCGTTACCAATCTTTGCTTATGAATTTTTATGCTAAGCAAATCTATTTTTATGCATTAAAGCATTGCAGAAAAATCGCTAAGCTAGCCGATCTTTTTGCAAGACTTGGCATAAGCCATGAATGATCTGTATTTTGTGCTGGCAGGCATCTTGGTGGGGTTTTGTGTCGGCGTCACCGGTGTCGGTGGTGGCTCGCTGATGACCCCGATTTTGATTAGCTTTTTGCGGGTTGAGCCGCATATCGCGATTGGCACCGATTTGCTGTATGCGGCGATTTCCAAGTTTTGTGGCTCGCTGGTCCATGCCAAAAAACTCAATATCGTCTGGCCAATTGTGTTTTGGTTGGCGGTCGGCAGTATTCCGGCGTCACTTGCGACCACATGGGCGCTTGAGCATTTTATGGGGGGTGCCAAAGAATACAAAAAGATGCTCACCATCGTGCTGGGCGGCATGTTGGTGCTGACCGGCATTTCGATTGTGTTCCGTGCGCGCATCGAAGCCTACTTCAATCGTCATCGTGCTGATACCGCAGGCGTGCCGATGAGTAACGACGAACACGCCCAAGTGATCATCAAGCACAAGTGGTGGATCATTGTGATGGGCGTGGTGCTGGGCTTTTTTGTCACGCTCTCCTCGGTGGGTGCCGGTGCGTTTGGCATTATGGCCTTGGTGTTGCTGTTCCCCAATTTGCCGATGATTCGGATTATTGGCTCAGATGTGGCGCATGCCGTATTGCTCACCTTGGTGGCAGGTCTTGGACATCTCAAGGCCGGTAACGTCGATTTGCATTTGCTGATGTTGCTCCTTGCTGGCTCTATTCCTGCAATTGTGGTGGGAACGCTGCTCAGCTCACGTTTGCCTGATCAACTGATTCGTAAAGTGTTGGGCGTCACCTTGATGCTGCTCGGTACCAATTTTATGGTCAATCCGGTCAAAGCCAAAGCACCACAGCCTGCACCTGTCCCCGTCAGTGCGCCTGCTCGCATCGCATCATCGGAAATTCCGGCGCGTTAAACGATATTTTTCATGGCCACGTCGTCAAAAGGCCTTGCAGCATTCACATTCAGCCCCCACCATTGGGGGCTAATGTTTTGTTTTCTATGTTGAGCATGTGCTGTGACCATGAACGATGTATCGGTAATGGATCAAACCGTTGAAGATATCAATATTGATTCCATTCAAACCCTGATTACCCCTGCCCAGCTCAAGGCTGAAATGCCGCTGTCGGATGCGGCCAAAGCCACTGTCCTTGCAGGCCGTCAAACTGTACGCAATATTTTGGATGGCAAAGACCATCGCCTATTTGTGGTGATTGGCCCATGCTCGATCCACGATCCCCAAGCGGCGCACGAATACGCCGAGCGCCTCAAAGTATTGAGCGCCAAAGTACAAGACACCCTGTATCTGGTGATGCGCGTTTATTTTGAAAAACCCCGCACCACCGTCGGCTGGAAAGGCTTGATCAACGATCCGGATATGAACGATTCGTTTGATATCGAAAAAGGCTTGCACATTGGTCGTCGTTTACTGCTTGACCTCAACGAGATGGGCTTGCCCTGTGCCACCGAAGCCCTTGATCCCAATTCGCCACAATACCTGCAAGACCTGATTAGCTGGTCGGCGATTGGCGCACGCACCACCGAAAGCCAAACCCACCGCGAAATGTCATCAGGTTTGTCCTCACCGGTGGGCTTTAAAAACGGCACCGATGGCGGCATGACGGTCGCTGTCAACGCCATGCAAGCGGTACAGTCAGGTCATAGCTTTTTGGGTCTAAACGCCGATGGTCAAGTGGCGATCATCCGCACCAATGGCAACCCGTATGCTCACGTGGTGCTGCGCGGTGGCAATGGCAAACCCAACTACGACGCCACCTCAGTGGCACAAGCTGAAGCCGCCCTGACCAAAGCCAAAGTCAGTGGCAAAATCATGATCGACGCCAGCCACGCCAACAGCAACAAAGACCCGTACTTGCAGCCACTGGTACTCGAAAACGTCACCCAGCAAATCTTGGATGGCAATCAGTCCATCGTCGGCTTGATGGTCGAAAGTCACTTGAAGGGCGGTCGTCAAGACATCCCCGCCAATCTGTGTGACCTTGAGTACGGCAAATCAGTCACTGATGGCTGTATCGACTGGGACACCACCGAAGCCACCTTGCTGAAAATGCATGACGCGCTCAAAGACGTATTGCCCAATCGCCTCAAATAAGATGTGATCGTGTTCAAATAACGCCCACCCTTGTGTGGGCGTTTTTGTTACCGGCGCTAGTTTTGACTTTATTTTTATCAACGTCGCTATAAAACCCCGCCGTTTAGGGCGTAAATTTGTTAAAATACAGCCATGAAAACACTCAAATTGCGTATCAAAGACAAACACACCAAGGTGCTGATTCAGTTAGCATCCGAAGCGAATTTCGTCTGGAATTACTGCAACGAATTAAGCTATAAACATCTGCAACGCACAGGTAAATTCTTCTCCGCATTCGACATTGCTGCCTATACCAAAGGAGCAAGCCGATCAGGTTTGAGTTTGCACAGCCAAACTATCCAAGCCATCACCGAAGAACTGGTGACACGGCGCAAGCAATTCAAAAAAGCCAAACTGAACTGGCGCATATCCAATCCAAAATCAGCCAAAAAATCGCTTGGCTGGATACCTTTTAAAGCATCGGGCATCCA
>CALFYA010000120.1 GCA_937952925.1 uncultured Moraxellaceae bacterium | reverse complement strand
GTATAATATGCACCTTTAAAACTGCGCTCATCAATAGGAATGAGTGTGTCACGTCGTTCTAGCAAATAATTGCGGTATTCGGCTTTGGGTGGGCGGTCATAAATTTGCCAAAATTCTCGATAACCTTTGTAACTTGATAGCTTCAGACGGCGCTCATGGAGTAAAAAAAATGGCTCTTTCCCATGAATAAGCTCAGCACTCAAGTCACTATGAGTTGCTCTTGTACCATCATGCATAATATCTGCAAAAAATAGCAACGCGAAATTTTCTTCGGTTGCTCCCTCAATCTCAAGGCCAATCATGTTTACCCATTTATCAAACACTTGTCTTAGATTGTCTGGTGTGATTTGTGTCCGTATTAGATCGCCTGTTTTGATGGCGGACTTAACCATCTCAATAAATTCAGATTCATGAGTCTCAATTTTAAAAGAAACAAAATATGTGCCAACATGGGCGGATATTTGTTCGATTGTTTCTTTGGGGATTTTGCTTGCGGATTTTGCCCATTTGATAGATTTGTCTTGAAATAACGGCATTACATCCGCTGTTTTCATAATGGCTGCTTTGTCCGTGTCAATTACTGACAGAAAAGGTGGAATGGTTTCACCTTTATCATGTGCTGCTTTGACATAATGTAAAAGCTGTGCAAACATTTCGTAAGTGCTTTTGGGTTTGTCTTTGGCCTCAAACCAAATTTCATCAGTTTGGATATCGACAAGTCCTTTAGTGTAGCTTTTTAAACCCAATGCATTGATGTAAACATCTTTGACATCTTCTTCGCTTTTGACCGATTGGAGTTTGGTGTATAGGCTCATGATTCATCTAGGTGCATGTTGAGAGTCAAAATAGTATACAAACTTTTGTGGTTGATGTTTGTCATACTCAATGAGTATTTATGGTCAAACATCAACCGATTCTTGGTCAAACTACTCTAACGCCCAACCGTGCACCCGCACTGACCACCGCCATCACCGCAGCGGTACTACTATTACCATGCACCCCCACGCCAAAGGCGTGCTGTCCAGTCTGCTGATCACGCAGCTCAATCACCGCCACCGCTTGTGCATCGCTGCCTATGGTTTGGGCGCGTTCTTCAAAGTGCACCACCTGCAAGGCTGGCGCAATCGCATTGACCGTGGCGGCAATTGGGCCATTACCTGTGCCTTGTACCTCAACGCGCTCATCGGCTTGTGTCAACGCCAAATCAATCTGCTGCATCTCACCGTGTTGGCTCAAGCGATGCTGTTGATATTGCATCGACGCATCAGCAGGAGCGATATAGGTCTGCACAAACAACTGCCACAACTGCGGCGCAGTCATTTCGCTCGCGGTACTGTCGTTGTGCCGTTGCACCACTTGGCTAAACTCGATTTGCATACGGCGTGGCATCACGATGCCATAATGCTGCTCCAGCAAATAGGCAATGCCGCCTTTGCCCGATTGACTGTTGATCCGGATGATACTGTCGTATTGGCGACCAATATCGACCGGATCAATCGGCAAATATGGCACTTGCCATATTGGTGTATGTTTTTGCTGGGCAAAGCCTTTTTTGATGGCGTCTTGGTGTGACCCCGAAAACGCGGTAAACACCAAATCTCCGGCATACGGATGACGTGGATGGATGGCGATTTGGGTGCAATCTTCCACCAGTCGCGCAATCTGCGGCAAATCGGAAAAATCCAACTGCGGATGCACGCCTTGGGTGTACATATTCAGCGCCAAAGTCACGATATCGACATTGCCGCTACGCTCGCCATTGCCAAACAAACAGCCCTCCACGCGCTGTGCACCTGCCATCATCGCCAACTCCGCTGCCGCCACGCCGGTGCCGCGATCATTGTGGGTATGTACCGAGAGCACCACATGCTCGCGGCGGTTTAAGCGCGTGCTCATCCATTCCACTTGATCGGCAAACACATTGGGTGTGGCGTTTTCCACCGTGGTGGGCAAATTGATAATGATCGGGCGCGTCGGGCTGGCCTCCCATGTGTCAATCGCGGTATTACAGGCTTGCAAGGCCACCTCAAGCTCGGTCATGGAGAAGGTTTCGGGCGAGTATTGCAATGTCCACTGGGTATCGGGGATCACATCAGTAAGCTGTTTGAAATAGCCCACATGATGACGGATCAAGCCCATCACCTGTTCGACCGACATGCCAAACACCCAATCACGCCACACCGGAGCAGTGGCGTTGTAGATGTGCACAATTGCGCGTTTGGCACCACGCACCGACTCGACCGAACGCGCAATCAAATCCTCACGCGCTTGAGTCATCACCATAATCGTCACGTCATCGGGGATGCGATCTTCCTCAATCAAACGGCGTACCATCTCAAAATCAAGTTGCGATGCTGCCGGAAATCCCACCTCGATTTCCTTAAAGCCAATGCGGATCAACTGCTCAAAAAACGCAATTTTGGTGTCCACATTCATCGGTTCAAACAAAGCTTGGTTGCCATCGCGCAAATCGGTCGACAACCAAATCGGCGCTTGACTGATCACCTGATTCGGCCACTGACGGTTGGGCATATTGATCTGGGCGGTGGGGCGGTATTTTTGCGCAGGTTGTGCGTGCATGGCGGTCACACTCAAAATCATCGATTGGCTTTAGCTTAAAAAAACTGCTGCGCTAGCCGATTGCGTTTTTTGCCCAAAAATAGTTAATTTTGCTATAAAATTGCGTGAATATTGTTTTTGGTAGCAGAAAAATGAATCTAGACACCTATGATCGCCATATTTTGCAGATCTTGCAGCATGATGGCCGCATCAGCAATCAAGAGTTGGCCGATCAGATAGGCTTGTCACCATCGCCATGTTTGCGGCGGGTGCGAGCGCTGGAGGAGTCGGGGATTATTGCTGGTTATCGGGCGGTACTCGACGCCAAGAAACTGGGTAAAAGCTTGATGGCCTTGATTCATATTGCGATGGATCAACACACGCCTGCACGCTTTGCCCATTTTGAAGACAAAATCACTCAAATTGATGAGGTGATGGAGTGCTTATTGATCACCGGACAGCGTGCGGATTACCAGCTCAAGGTGATGGTGGCGGATATGGATGCTTATCAAGATCTGCTGCTGAATAAAATCACCCCGATTCAAGGCGTGACGGGAGTACATACCAGTTTTGTGCTGCGGCAGGTGGTGAGTGGGTGGGTAGGAATAGAGAAGTGATATACTATGGAAAACCAAATAGAGGGATATTCATGCTGTTAGATCACGATCAGGCCATGCGATTCATTGAGGGGTATAAGCATGTTTTGCTTCAAATTATTAAAATTGTTGGGGAAAATCATTCTGAGGATCTGCTGAATGATTTGGCTAAAGCAAAATATCATGTACAAAAAGAGCCTCGGTTGCTCATGGCTGCAATAGAAAGTCTTGCGGCTGAAGGTCGAGTACTGGAGGAAAATATTGAAAAAGCATTACACAGCCTCCGGATTGGCAGGTGGTTTTATCTGCGTAGTACCACCAAATATGCCATCATGCTGGATGAAAAATATGAGAATGCTTATGCAGTTAAAGCATTGACGACATCCATTGATGATCTGATTGGCGGTGGAGCTGCACTGATTGAAG
>CALFYA010000119.1 GCA_937952925.1 uncultured Moraxellaceae bacterium | reverse complement strand
ATTTAAAGCCACGATGCAAGGCAACGATCCCGCCAGTCAGATTGTGATAGTCACAACTTTGGAAGCCTGCGTTTTCCATCATTTGGCGTAAGGTGCGTTGATCGGGGTGCATCCGAATGGATTCAGCCAAGTAACGATAACTTTCGGAATCATTGGCCACCAGTTTGCCCATGATCGGCAACGCAGTGAACGAGTACAAATCGTACAGTTTGGACAATGGTTCAAATACGGGTTTGGAAAATTCCAGTACCAGCAAACGCCCACCCGGCTTGAGAACACGGTACATCGAGCGCAGGGCGGCGTCTTTGTCGGTCACATTGCGTAGACCAAAGCTGATGGTGAGCAAATCAAACGATTCATCGGCAAACGGCTCTAGGGTTTCGGCATTGGCCAGTACAAAATCGACATTCATACAACCAGCATCAATCAGGCGATCACGACCCACCGCAAGCATCGATTCGTTGATGTCAGACAGTACCACACGACCCGTCGCACCCACTTCACGGCTAAACACTTTGGCCAGATCACCCGTCCCACCGGCAATATCGAGCACCTGTTGACCACGCCGTACACCAGACAAGGTAATCGCAAAGCGTTTCCACAAACGGTGAATGCCCAGCGACATCAGGTCGTTCATCAGGTCATATTTGGCAGCAACTGAGTGAAATACTTCAGCCACTTTTTGTTGTTTTTCTTCGGTACGCACGGTTTTGTAACCAAAGTGCGTGGTATCGCCAACCGGCGATGCAGTCGGTTGTTGTTGGCCTTGTGGCGTACCGGTCGGAAGTGGATTGCGCTGAAACGGGGAAGGATTGCCAGCCAGATCCTTGGCTGTGGAGGTGACGTCCGGTGTGGGTGCAATGTCCTGTTGCAGCGAGTCAGTGGCCTGTTGCTCTGGCGCGGTGGGTTGGGTCATGGCAAATTCCGGTGAAACATGAGGGGGCAGCGACTGTCGATCATGCCAGATTTGTGCTGTTTGTGCCGCTACAACTTGCACACAATCGACAGTTTTTTGCCGGTGAGGTTGTTGTTTTAGTTGGAGAGTGCGCCCATCAATTCGGGTGGGTGAGGCGCATGATCATGGCCTTGCGCGGTGGCAGCGCGAAAGGGATACGGGTCGCCACCATGCACACGCTCGACCGTGTCGCGTTCAGCTGCGGTAAACACCCCGATAAAGTCTTCAGCAGAAGCGAGCGGTTTCATCGCGGCAAAGCCTTCGGCGGTAAAATCATACAGCGGGGCAAAATTGTGCTTGTAGGCGGTGCCTTTGGCCATTTTAAAGGCGCTTTGGATGATAAATGAGCGGACATATTTGTCGAGACGATTGCCCAACTCGTCGAGCAAATCCATCTGATGCAAACGTGCATCTTGTTGATTGGCTGCCAAGTAGGCGCGAATCATCACCGCATCGTTGAGTTCACCTTGATGACCAAAATCACGATACACCAAACGTGCCAGATCTTCATCGAGTTCAATCGCCATCACCGCCAGTTCAATCCCCAGCGTTCCTGTGTGGACGGCGCTTTCGGGCGCAAGTTTGGCGACCTTGTGAGCCACCACCAGCACGCGCTCAAACTGACCGGCAAGTTGCTCAAAGTCGGGGCCACCATACAGGCGGTTGAGGAAGTATTGTGAAATCAGCAAATGGTTGGGATTGGCAAATAACTCGGCATGAGTATGTTCCATACGTTTTTTTTGCCAGAGCTGAATATTGGCAAGCTGTTGGGCAAGCTCAGGATTTTGGTGATGCTCAAGCTGGCGATAACGCTGTAATAGGGTCTGAATTGGATCAAATGCTGACATACGAGGACTACACCATCTGTAAAAAGCGTGTTAAGCATACCTGATATCCCTCACGGAATAAAAAGGACAACTGTAAATGACCGGTACAACCCCCGAAGATCCGGCGCATAGCCTACGCTTGGCCTTGATTGAGGCGCAATATGCGCTGCGTGCCACTGCTCATGCGCCGCGTGGGCGTGGTGTGGTGGTGTTGGTCAGCGGTGTGGAGCTGGCGGGCAAAGGCGAGGCCGTCACCCAGCTGCGTGAGTGGATGGATCCGCGTCTGCTACAGGTCAGTGCGCATTTGCCACGCCATCAAGATTGGCGCTTGCCGCTGTGGTTGCCGTATGTGCGCGATTTGCCAGAGCTTGGGCAACTCGTCGTGCTGTTTGGCAATTGGTATGGCGATTTGTTGGCGGCACGCATGGCAGGCAAAACCTTGGGCTTGTCACGTGCCGAGTTTGAGCGACAAGTGGTGATGTTGCGTGAGTTTGAGCAAGATTTGCGCGCTGAAGGGTTTACGGTGGTCAAATGTTGGTTTGATTTGCCGTGGGCGCAATTGCAAACCCGTCTAGATCGGGTCGATCCGGCCTTGCAACAGTGGCAACAACTGCATGGTCTCGATTGGCGCAACCAAGCACAATACGACGAATTGCAACGTCTACGCCAAGCATTAGGCGAGGATTGGATCAATATTGATTGCTGTGATCCTGAGCAGCGCGATTTGGACTTTGGGCATGTGGTGCTTGATGCGCTCAAAGCTCCACGTGCTGCACGCGGATCGGCCAAACGCAATTGGCCGAATGCTGCCATTCCAGCAAGCTTGGCGGCACCTGATCAACACACCATCGAAAAAGAAATCTATAAATCTGAGCGCAAAAAACTACAAAAACAGTTTTCGCGCTTGGCACGACTGCGCGGTGAGCGGCCACTACTGTTGGTGTTTGAAGGGATGGATGCGGCAGGTAAAGGCGGGGCGATCCGCCGTGTGGTCGCGCCACTTGATCCGCGGGAATACAGCATTTATAGCATCGCTGCGCCCGAAGATTATGAGCGGCGGCATGGTTATTTGTGGCGGTTTTGGCGACGGTTGCCTGTGCGTGGCGGCATGGCGATTTTTGATCGCTCGTGGTACGGGCGGGTGCTGGTCGAGCGGATTGAAGGTTTGGCGCGTGCACCCGAATGGCAACAAGCCTATGCCGAAATCAATCGCTTTGAAGCACAGCTCGCTGATGCAGGGGCGATTATCCTCAAGTTTTGGCTGGCGATTGATGCCGATGAGCAGCTACGACGCTTCCAAGCACGTGAGCAGACTGCGCATAAACGCTTTAAACTGACCCCTGAAGATTGGCGTAATCGTGAGCGTTGGGGCGATTATGTACAGGCGGCGGCGGATATGCTGGAAATGACCAACACGCCCGAAGCGCCGTGGTTTGTGGTGGCGACCAATGATAAATATACGGCGCGGCTGGCGATCTTAAAGGCGATTAATCAACAGTTGGAACAGGTGCTGAAAACTAAGTGAGTGTGGGTGCGCTATGCGCACCAATGATGATAACAAGACTGGCGGCGGAGTTCGGCTTTTGCGTTCATGTGACCATGATGCGCAGCAGCGATTTTTGGTCTGACGTGGTTGTGAGTTGATCGGGCAGCTGTTTGGGGTGTGGCGATAAAGCATAATTTGTATATTGATCCCATGCCTTGAGTAACCTACTATGGTTATGGTTTTTCGATACGTTGAGATATGTTGTGATTAGTATGTTGCGATTTGTAAGGGCAGTCTGCGGAGTTTTTTTTGTCATTCAAGCAATCAGTTTTTTTGCATCTGTTCTAAATTTATTAACATTAACCGAAATTAATGGTGATCCAGTTTTTTTAGGTGTAAATTTTGCTTTTTTTCTGATTAAGCTAGCTGGCTTATTGATCTGCGGCTTTGTTTTTTTTGGAACACGCGGCCTTCTTAACCGAATGTACGAAAAAAAATTCGGGGCTGATAGTTCCCATCACGTTGGGAAGTGGAGCTTATGACTAATACATGAGCTATTGTCCAGTCGTTATGTCTGAGTCTGGCGGTGATTTAAGAGAATGTATTCTTTTTGAGCCTTTGGGCAAGATTGCAAAAATTGTTGAAATCTTACCGTAGCGTGCGCCATGCGCACCAATCACAACAAGGTGCGCATGGTGCGATGTTAAAAATTAAACCTGCCGAGCTGAACCTTTGAGCGTTGCGCCTTTG
>CALFYA010000118.1 GCA_937952925.1 uncultured Moraxellaceae bacterium | reverse complement strand
GAGTAACCACATACTGCCGCGTCGGTCGCTATTGAGTTGGCTAATATTTTGCGGTTTGGTACCCCCGTAGCGATGCACCAGCACGTTTTTGTATTCACGGCTTTCAAACGCAGACGATTCGCCGTTTTTGCGAGCCTCACGCAGTGTTTTGGCGTGTTCACTAAACCGGTCATGGCTGATCTGTTGCCATGTGCGATGCACAAGGCTGCTTGGGTATAGCACCACCAGCAGGTGATACCCCTGCGTCACGGGAAAATACACCTGTTTGGCCGTGCGTCCGGCCACCAGCTTGCTGGGCATTTGGGCAAATTGTTGAAATTTACCCATCAGCATGTTGGCCTGATCAGGTTGGGCAGACAGTGCATTTTGTAGAGCAGGGTCGCCACGCAGCAAACGACTAAGCAGGCTTTCCCCTTCGTGCTCTAGCCGTAGCATTTTAAAAATATCCAATGCAGCGGCATTACCCACCACATCTGGCTCTAGTGTCACATCTGCCGATCCTACAAAACCATGTCCACGGGCAAGCGCTTGGCCTACATACACGCTACTGGCCTTGGATGCCGGATGATGATGTTTGGCGGTGTGACTCGCCAAGCGGATTTGACCAATGCGGTGGCTGGCATCGGCCATCCACGTATCGTATTGGTATTTGTCCATCAGCTTTTGACGCTCATCGTCGTCTTTGGCCGTTTCCAATTTTTCATCGCGGCGACCGTGGATGTAACGTTCGATGACGGCGCGTATTGATGGTGGTGGGTCGGTGGGTTGTTCAAATAACTGTTGCTGATCTGCATTCATCTTGCTTACCTATCTCATATTCCTTCGAACAGATTTTTAAAACCTATTTAATTTTAGTTTTAAAAATCTACTTCCTATTTATACATGAAACTTGTCGTATGACAAGCCCTCATGTACATTCCCGTTACTGCTGGAGAGCAGCTTAGAAATATTTCATTTTGGTTTTTTGTTCACTGCCGTATAGGCAGCGCAAGACTGGAGGGCTATCCCTCCATGTTTTGCAAATCAATTAAAAAACCCCAACCAATCATGGTATTGCCAAGTTTTTTCGGTATTGTTTGCCTCCGTCTGCAAATTCAAGCTGAGATAACGTCTGCAATGCATCGCCCAGTCTTCGGGGTCATCGTCAAGTTGATGCAGCAATGCTGTCCAATCCCACTGCGGCCACAAACTCACCTGTGGATCAACCAACAATGGCACCCGCACACACAGACCATCACGGTTGAGCCAGTTACCCGTGTTGGCATTAAATTGCTGAAGCTGCATCGGCTGGTCGGGTTCATCAGCCACAAACGCCACCAGCTCTTCCTGTATGGATTGGCGAAAACGGGTTTTGCGCTGCAAATACGCCGTGTGATGTAACGATGATGTCCACCAATGATGTGCCGACAGCTCATGTTGTTGGGGGTGTGGCAACAACACTTGCGCCATCCGGAGATGTTCTAAATCCGCCAAATAATGATACGGCTCTGGTTTAGCGGGTGGGCGTAGCCGTGCCTCAGCATCTAAGCGTTTGATATGTTCAGGGCGTAGCAATTGTTTGAGATCATGTGTTTGGAGTTTTAAGGCTGGTTGACCATTGACGCTCTGGCTACTTTCAAAACCGGGTTTGCAAAATACTGGCGCAGATGGATTGCGGTAATGCCGCGTATTGGTTTCGAGCAAAAACACATTGGGGTGAGCATACGCCCCATCTCGATGGCGGCGCACCCGCCCCACCACTTGAATGATGGCACGCATCGACGACGGCTCGACCACCATCCAATCATAATCGTGATCACGCCCTACTTCGGCCACCGGAGAGGCCAGCACCACCACCACATGCTGCTGCTCGGGATACTGCTGCAACCATGCGTGTAACCACGGATGATCGTGTGGGGCGTGTTGTTGGCGATTAAGCAGTTGATCCAGCTGATGCTCAAGGCTAGAGCGGATCAGCAGCGGAAACCGCGAGTGGTACACACACACATGCAAACGAGTATGTTCGGCCAAAGGTGCAGCAATCAAATGCTGCGCCAATGCAGCAATACTGTTGATATTCGCCATCCGAATCAGGCCAATGCTGTAGTGTTTGCCGGTGTGTGGATCGGTTTGTGAATTGGCGTGGTGTGCGGTCAGTAGTGTGCCGCGTAAGGTGTCGGCCAGTTGTGCCGCCCATTGGTCTTTTGTCCAATCCATCGATGCACCGACCCACGCCACATGGCGACGCTGCGGCTGAGTCGCAAGCTTGGTAGCGCGGGCTTGGGTAAATTCCTTGTGTCCAACCTTAAACGCATCGGCATTGGTTGCTTGCAGGGATTGACAGCCAAATTCATCAAACCATGCACAGCAAATCGCCGCGCTGGTCTCTGCCACACAGCGATGTTGTCGATACACCGCACGGCCTGCTTGATAGGCCAAAAACAAACCATTGACCTCAGCAGGGGTGAGCGTAGCCGACGACAACAGCACCCGACTGCCCAGCAACCCTGCCCAATTGACCAAACGCGCCAAGGCATACCAGTCTTCGGGGGCAAAATCATCGGGTTCATCAATCACCAAATCCGACGACATCAAACGCAGCATCGGGGCAATTTGTCGCCCACCACGCGTGCTTTCGGTGGCTGGAATCAAATGGTCAATGGTGCAGCTTAAAATTGGCGCAGAGAGTAGTTTTTTGATGTCTGGATGCTGTTTAAACCACTGCACCAACACATGATCTTGTGGCAGGTTGCCCGCAAAATGCAGATGATCATCTGCGGAGTCGAG
>CALFYA010000117.1 GCA_937952925.1 uncultured Moraxellaceae bacterium | reverse complement strand
TTATTATTTAATAGGTGATTTAAAATTTCATATTCTGAGCCTTCTACGTCTAATTTTAAAGTAATATAATCTTCTTTATCAAAATTTTTAAGTATAAAATCCTCAATATCTATGCATTCTACTTTTTCTGGAGCGTCTAATTTTAAAGGTTCTTTTTTATCCGCATGAAGTGTGCTCCCAACATTTCCGTAACTTCCTATTGCTTCATAGAAATTATTGATTTCATTTTTTACCCAAACTGCTTTGTGATATGGAATAAATGTATATCCAGAATATGTTTTTTTGAAGTTATCAATTAGCGATCATTCTTATCAAAAACTCAACACAGCAATTTCAGACCATCAGTTCCCACCAAACAAACCTGCACAGACATCTTCATTCTGGCAATTGATAAAATTTGTGTGTGTCGTCATCCTCATCTTTGGATTAAAAGTTCTTGTGTTGACTATATTTTCTGATTGAAAAAAGAGGGGGTACTCCCCTCTTGTGTCAAACATCCAACTTCTTGTGATACTGCTTTTTGATTTGATTCAGTTCATCAAACGCAGCCTTGGCTTGCTCAAGGTTGCCCGCCGCAATCGCTGCATCGACTTTGGCAAAACCGGCTTGCAGCTCTTTCATGCCATCTTGGAAGGTTTTTTGCTCATTGGCTGAACCATGATAGCTTTGTTTGGACGCATTGAGCGCGGATTGCTTGAAGGCTTCAAACTGCTGTTTAAAGCTCGCGATATCTTCCGCTTTCATCGCTTCACGGATCGCAGTGCGCATTTTTTTCATCGGCACTTCGATCTCATCGTGGGCATAGGCTGTGGTCGACAACACGGGCATGACCGATGCAGTAGCACCCACCACCAACGACAACATCAACGCAGACAACAGTTTCATCGCAATATCCTGTATCAAGAGATGGTGTGGACTTATACGCGATGCCGCTTTTGTTGCTCAAGTGAAAGTTTTGTTTCTCTACAAAATCGACGTGGCTTATACATCAGTTTTGCACGATTGTTGATCTTCGCTACAACGCACACAAAACAAGACGTGCCCCATAAACTGCGCTCGTCCCTGCTCGGTCAGCACCCAAGGACGCTGCTGCCACGGCGGATCATGGCGGACATGTTGATGGTGCCCACAGGCCAGCTCAGCCACCCAATGCGACTCATCATCTTGATGAAAGCCACAAATGGCTTGGGGCAATCCTCGCGGTGTATTCATCTGATGCACTCCACACAAAAGCGACAGATTGTGTCGCCTAGCAACTAGTGGCCTGTCCACAAATCTGGCATGATCAATGACCAATTTCATTGAATCCTTGATGATGATCAGCATGCGCTGGGCGCAACTTCTCTCACCGGCTCGCTTGGGCAGCCGTAAGCGCCATACCGAACAATCACGCAGTCCCTTTCACAAAGACTACGACCGCATTATTTTTTCGCAAAGTTTTCGTCAACTCAACCGCAAAACCCAAGTCCATCCACTCACCCAAAATGACGCGATTCATACCCGTCTGACTCACTCGCTGGAAGTGTCGTGTGTGGGGCGTTCGCTGGGGATGCTGGCGGCTGAAAAACTCAAAGACGATCTGCCACCGTGGGTCAGTCCCGCCGATGTGGGCGCGATCATCCAAGCGGCCTGTTTGGCGCATGATATTGGCAATCCACCGTTTGGTCATGCCGGTGAATATGCCATTCGCGAATGGTTTACCCAGCCCGCCCAAGCCCATTTGCAAGAAAAACTCAGCCCTGAGCACTTTAGTGATTTGGCGCAATTTGAAGGCAACGCGCAAGGCCTGCGCATTTTATCACGGCTCGAATACCACCCCGATGATGGCGGCATGCGCCTGACTTACGCCACGCTCGGCGCTTATCTGAAATACCCGTGGTTGGCACGCTCAATGGATGCCCAACACGGCATTCCAAGCCACAAGCTCGCCAAGTTTGGCTGTTATCACAGTGAGCGAGAGATTTTGGCCGAAATCACCGAGCATTTGGGCTTGATCCAAACCGGTGAGATGGCGTTTTGCCGCCATCCGCTCACCTATTTGCTCGAAGCCGCCGATGATGTCTGTTATGCGCTGATCGACCTTGAAGATGGCTTACTGCTCGGCATGCTGCAATACGAAAAAGTCGAGCCGCTGTTTTTACAATTGATTGGCGAGTTGGGCGCTCCGCATGAAGTGCTGTCGGATGTACCCATGCGGCAAAAACTCGCTGCTTTGCGCGGTCGCGCCATGAAACGCTTGGTGGAAGTGCTCACCGATGCGTTTGTCCAACATCAACATGAGCTGCTCACCGGACAATTGCGCGGCTCACTGCTCGACTATTGCCCCGCTGATGTGGCTCACGGCATTGAAGCCGCCAAAAACATGGCACGTCAGCAGATTTTTACCCACCCTGAAAAAGCCCGTTTGGAGTTGGTGGCGAGTGCCAGCTTGACGGTGTTACTCGATCATTTTATGCCGCTGGCGCTGCATAATGCCGCAGATCGGGCGCGAGCGAGCTTTCGTGAGCAACGCTTGTTGCAGATTTTGCATTATCATGGTGCGCGTTTAGATCAAGGGATCTATGCCAATATGATGCAAGTGCTCGATGTAATGACAGCACTGTCGGATCATCAGGCGCATGCGCTGGCGCAAGACCTACAAGGTCATCGCGTTGGATTAATATAAGGATGAATCAATGATTGGTGCATTGACTGGGACGGTCAAATTGCTGTCTGCCCCGTTTGTGGTGCTGGATGTGCAAGGCGTGGGCTACGAGGTCGAAACCCCAATGTCCACCTACTGCCAACTCCGCGTGGGACAACCCAACGTCACCCTATGGACGCACATGGTGGTGCGTGAAGATGCCCAATTGCTGTATGGCTTTTTGGATCTCGACGACAAAGCCTTGTTTCGAGTGTTGCTCAAAGTCAATGGCGTGGGGCCTAAGCTTGCGGTGGGGATTTTGTCGGGCATGAGCGCGGCGATGCTGATTCAATCGATTGAAATGCAAGATATCTCGACACTCACCCGCATACCTGGCGTGGGCAAAAAAACCGCCGAACGCTTGGTGATTGAACTGCGTGATCGGTTGCAAACCCTCATCGGTAGTGGCACCAGTAGCAGCAGCGCACTCAACCAAATCACGCTTGCCGCAGCCTCACCAGTGGCTGAAGCTGAAGCGGCGCTAGTGTCTTTGGGTTACAAACCACTTGAAGCCCAAAAAGCCATTGCGGCAGTCAAAGCGCAACATACCGAAACGGCAGACCTGATCCGCGCCGCCCTCAAATCGATGCTGAAGACCTAAACCATGCAAGATCGCCTGATTGCCCCGACCGCTCGCGCCGAAGATCAATTTGATCGTGCGATTCGCCCCACCAGCCTAGCCGACTATATTGGTCAGCCGGTGGTGCGTGAACAAATGGAAATTTTTATCCATGCGGCACGCAGTCGCGGTGAAGCGCTCGATCACACCCTAATTTTTGGCCCACCGGGGCTGGGCAAAACCACCCTTGCCAATATTATTGCGCGTGAAATGGGTGGTAATCTCAAATCCACTTCGGGGCCAGTGCTGGAGCGTGCAGGCGATTTGGCTGCATTGCTGACCAATCTTGATGAAGGCGATGTGCTGTTTATTGATGAGATTCATCGTCTCTCGCCAATGATTGAAGAAATTTTGTATCCCGCGATGGAAGATTATCAGCTCGACATCATGATTGGCGAAGGACCCGCTGCGCGCTCCATCAAGCTGGATTTACCACCGTTTACCTTGGTGGCAGCCACCACACGAGCCGGTTTGCTCACCTCTCCTTTGCGCGATCGTTTTGGCATTGTGCAGCGTCTGGAGTTTTATTCGGTGGCGGATTTGTCCACCATTGTGGCACGGTCGGCAAGCTTGCTGGGTGTGCCGTGCACCCCTGAAGGCGCACACGAAATTGCTCGCCGCGCCCGTGGAACACCGCGGATTGCCAACCGCTTATTGCGCCGTGTACGTGATTATGCCGAAGTCAAAGGCGATGGCACCATCACGCCAGACATTGCAGCACGCGCACTCGATATGCTCGATGTGGATAAGCATGGCCTAGATACCCTCGACCGTCGTTATTTGCAGATGTTGCTGGAGCGTTTTGACGGGGGGCCTGCTGGTGTAGAGGCGCTTGCCGCAGCACTCGCGGAAGACAGCGGCACGCTTGAAGATGTGGTCGAGCCGTATTTGATCCAGCAAGGCTATGTGATGCGCACTGCACGCGGGCGGATTGCAACGCCACAGGCGTATGTACAGTGTGGGATGGATGTGCCTAGTTCTGGTTAATCCAATTAATTCAATGTTTTTGAGTAGGTGAACTGATCTGCTGATCAGCCCACCTGCCTGTCTATCTGGTGTTGGGATTATTTACCCGACACGATAGTACAGTACTGTGCATACAGACCCAGCAGATTGGTTGACTGATGATCAACTGTTGATACTGTCGTGATATTGGCATTTGCTTTTGCAGCACCAATAGAGGCATCACCAACTGCGATCAAGCCCAAAAAGCTTTGTGCACAGCTTTGACCAGTAACAGTTGCATCTGTATTACTTGTCACAGTCACAGGGCCTTTGACACTGGTAAACAATTGACCATTCACCGGTGCAGCCACCATCGAACAACCTGTTGTTAGCGCAATCATAGAAGCTGCAATGACGGCGGGGATATAACGTGACATTTTTTGTCTCACGATTACGGTTATAGGAGCTGCGATTATAGAAAATTTTTCTCGACTTGCAATCACTAACGAATATTTTCGATATTCTCTCAGTAAAATCACACGTCGTATGGACACGCAACATGCACTGCCCCGCCTGCAAAACTGCTACGTTTACCCCGATTGAACTCGATTTGCAGCTGCCCGCACAGCAATGCTCAAGCTGCCAAGGCCACTGGCTAGTCGCAGACGACTACTTTACATGGCTTGATCGACAGCCAACGCGCTTACCTGAAAAACCTTATGAAGGCGAGCCGCTCCAGCTTTCTGCCGAGCAAACCGTCAAAATATGCCCCACCTGTATTCGGATCATGCACCGCTATGATGTTGGTCACGACACTGCCGTCACCCTAGATCAATGTGCGCACTGTGATGGGATTTGGTTTGATCACGATGAATGGCAAGCACTCAAAGGTCGCAACCTACATGACGAGATTCATCTGGTGTTTACCGCACCGTGGCAAGCACAGCTGCGCAAAAAAGCATCCATCGAACGCCTCAAACAGATTTATGGCGCGCGTTTTGGGGCTGATTTTGCACGCCTGCAAGAGATCCACGCATGGTTGCATACGCATCCCCAAAAAGATGACCTGCTGGCCTTTTTAAGTGACCCGACCCCGTTTGAGCATCATCACAGTGAAGCGTTACCGCGCAAATGACTCAATCACCATCCAAATACACCAACACTGCACATTTTTCGGCAATTTGATACGCGCAAAGGATTGGCTTTATCGGTCTTTCAGGCCACAATCAGCCGCGCATGAGACACAATCACTTGCCCTATCAGGACGCTAGATCGATGGCATTTTCGTTTCCAATCCGTGTCTATATTGAAGATACCGACGCTGGTGGGATTGTCTATCATGCCAATCACCTCAAGTTTTGTGAGCGCGCCCGTACCGAATGGTTGCGTGCTGCGGGGATTGATCATTATTTATTGGCGGGTGATTTTAGCTTTGTGGTGCGTCATGTCGATCTGCACTATCACAAGCCCGCCTTGATGGATGATTTGCTCGCTGTGCGGGTTGAGCCAATCAGTTGTAAAGGGGCATCGTTTATCCTCAAGCAAACCATTTGGCGGCAAGACACCCTGATTGCACATGCCACCATTGATATTGCCTGCTTGGATCGCACCCTCAAGCCACGCCGACTGCCTGCCCACATTCAAGAGTTGATTGTGCGCCATTTGTCGGCCTGATTCCTGCATACCCTTTTGCTGTTGACGAGTACACGATGACTGCTTCGATGAACCCCATTGATCTGATTTTACATGCCAGCCTTGTGGTGAAACTGGTGATGCTCATCTTGGTGGCCGCATCGGTGTATGGCTGGTACTTGATTGCGGTACTCGAAAAAGCTTTCCGTCACAGCCACAAAGAAGATCAACACTTTGAACAAGTATTTTGGTCGGGCGCAGATCTCAAACTGTTGTATCAAAACGCCCAAGCACGCCCGCAGCGCCAAGGTGTGGAAGCGGTGTTTTTTGAAGGTTTTGCCGAATTTTTAAAGCTGCGCAAAAAAGGCAGCGAAAAGGCTGAGATTATCGCTGGCACTGAACGAATTTTGCGGGTGACGTTATCGCGTCAACAACAAGTACTTGAGCAAGGCACGGCGACGCTCGCCAGTATTGGCTCGGTATCGCCTTATATTGGTCTGTTTGGTACCGTATGGGGCATCATGAATTCGTTTTTGGGGTTGTCGCAAGCACAGCAAGCCACGCTTGCCACCGTTGCACCCGGCATTGCCGAAGCCCTGATTGCTACCGCGATTGGTCTATTTGCTGCGATTCCGGCAGTCCTTGCCTACAACCGCTACAGCGCCAAGGCCGAAGCCGTGTATCAACAACGTGCGCTGTTTGCCGAAGAAATGACCGCTTTATTGCAACGTGAGGCCATGTAAATGAGCAGCCCTAGCCCATTTGCACGGATCAAAAAGCCACTCAAAAGCGACATGAACGTCGTGCCTTATATCGACGTCATGCTCGTGCTGTTGGTGATTTTTATGGTCACCGCACCCATGCTCACCACCGGTCTGACCGTTGACCTACCCGATGCGCCGAGTGATGCAGTGGCGGTGTCTGAGCAAACCCCCGCGATTGTCAGTATCAAACCCAATCGCACTTATTTTTTACGCTTAAGTGACGACAAAGACCAAGCGCTCAGCCTCGATGAGATTCAAGCCAAATTGACCGATGCACAACGCCAAAATCCAAATTTGATGGTGTTGATCAATGGTGATCAGCAAGTCCCTTATGGGGATGTCGTAACCCTCATGGCGGTGTTGCAACAATCTGGCCTCAAGCAAGTCGGCTTGCTGACTGAACCACCCGCAGATCAACCTTAAGCGAGATTGGTGTCATGTCGGCGTCTGGTCAACCTCCTTCCTCCAAGCCCACATGGCAGCGCGGTGCGTTGCTATTCACGCTCGGTCTGCATGGTATCTTGCTCGTGGGACTATGGTTTGTGCGGATGCCACCCATGCCGACGCCACCTGCCCATATCAAAGCGGTGATTTTGCCCAAACCTGAGCCTAAACCGCTCGAACCCGAACCCATCGTCGAGCCGATTGCAGAGCCAACCCTCCCCGAAGCAGACACCCGCACCAGTACCGAGACGGCACCGTCTGAGCAAGCCACGCCACCAACACCCGCTGAGCCTGAGCCAGTCGTCATCCCAGAGCCACCCAAACCCAGTGCGGCTGAGTTGGCAGCTGCCGCCGCGGCACAAGCGGCACAAGCGGCCAGACGTGAAGCGGCTAAAGCACGCGCTGAACAAGAAGCAGCCCAACAGGCGGCTCAAGACAAGGCTGAAGCTGATCAAAAAGCCAAGCTTGACGCAGAAAAGCAAGCCCGTGACAAAACTGCAAAAGAAAAAACCGAAGCTGATCAAAAAGCCAAGGCTGACGCAGAAAAGCAAG
>CALFYA010000116.1 GCA_937952925.1 uncultured Moraxellaceae bacterium | reverse complement strand
CTATTGGTACGCGCTTGTAGCCCTGCGGCATCAAACAGCGCCAACGAGGCCACTCGTTCAGGCGCAACGGTGGCAAGGCGGGCAGCAATAAAGCCGCCCATCGAGTTGCCCACCACATGGACTTTGTGGATATTCAAATGCTCGAGCAACATCAATAAGCGGCGCGTTTGCGCTGCCGTACCATAGTCTTGCCCTGCTTTGTATCCGGTCTGACCATGCGCCGGAAAATCTGGGATAATCACATGATAATCTTTGACAAAATAACGCGCAAAACGTAGCCAGTGGGCTTTTTCGGCACTCAAGCCATGCAGCAGCAGCAAGGTACCCCGATGCTTTTTGCTGGCTTTATTGGAGTACCAATTGATCTTAAAGCCATCAATCCGATGCCGATGTACCTGCAAACCATACAGCCGTGACTCATGGTGCATGGCTTGATGATACAGCACCCGTCCTGCGGCAATCGTCAACCGCTCAAAGCGGCCTGTCGGTTCCCAAGCTGCATCCAAATGCCAACGCGCTCGTAACGCTGCTTCGTCAATAAAGCGCTCGTGTAGTTGCTGTACTAACGGATCAGTCATACCGTGCCATCCTGTGGATTATCCGCACCAAGCGCACGTCCGACAAACTTATACACCGGTTGACTGCGTGAAAACTTGATCGGATGAGCGAGCTGACGCTGGGTGTTGGTATCACCTGCTGCGAGTGGCACATCTACAATCCAACCGCGTGCTTGGGCAACTTCAGAATGGACTGCTTCATCCAAGCTCAAAACAGGCTCGACGCATACATCTAGCGCAGCAAACACCTGCTGCCAGTGAGCAAAATCTTGCTGTGCAATTGCATCGGCAATCGCCTGACGCACAGTTTGTCGATCTTCAGGCAGCATCGACGCACCCAGTTGCATCAATATGGGCAAACTCAAGGCTTGTGCTAAGCCCATCATAAACTGCGGCTCTAGGCTGCCCACCGACAAATAACGCCCATCACGGGTTTGGTAATAATCATAGTACGTGCCACCGTTGAGCATCCCGCCTTCGGCCTGCTGCACTTCGCCGCCGGCCACTTGCGCCGAACCGGCCATGCTGTTCAAGGTAAATACACAATCGGTCATCGAAATATCAATATGTTGCCCCAAGCCACTGGCCTGACGCTCCACCACCGCCGCCAAAATCCCAATCACCGCATGTAGCGAACCACCCGCTACATCGGCCACTTGCACACCAAGCGGCGGCGGGCCACCTTGTACACGACCGCTATGCCCTGAGATCCCCGCCAATGCCAAATAATTGATGTCATGACCAGCACGGTCTTTGAGCGGGCCATCTTGGCCATAACCTGTGATTGAACAATAAATTAAACGTGGGTTAATCGCTTTGAGCGTGGCATAATCCAGACCAAGTCTAGCCATGACCCCCGGACGGAACTGCTCAACCACAATGTCATAGTCTTGAATGATCTGATGAATATAAGCAATGCTCGCAGGTTGCTTCAGATCGAGCGCCACTGATTGTTTATTTCGATTGAGATAAGCATGTGAGGTGGCTTGACCATCGGCATACGGAGGCATCATCCTGACAAGGTCAACCCGCGTTGGCGATTCGACATGGATGACGTCTGCCCCCAGATCCGCAAGCATCATGGTGGCAAATGGGCCGGGAAGTAATGTGGAAAAATCAAGAACTTTCAGGCCATTTAGTGGAGCGGTCATGAGGGTCATCCTGTACAAAGCGTCGTGACGATGACCTGTGCCATGAACCGCACAGTCACCAAACTGTCAGACAGGCTAGATCAGCAGGATTTGACGCTCAATGACACATCCCACCAGAATGATTGACCAGATTGTTCAGCGACATCGAGAGCCGGAGACGACCTGATGAGCCGAGATACCATTAGTATTCACTTTGTGAAAGCTGCATTGACGGGTGCGCGTCGCCTCAATATCGATATTGATAGTCTGCTGACCCGTGCAGGAATCGAGCCAGAACTGCTCGATCAACCCCGCGCTCGGGTGTCTCCGGATCAATATACTCGTCTTGCACAAACCTTGTGGCTCGCCACCCAAGATGAACATTTGGGCTTTGGCCGTACCCCGCGCCGTTTGGGGACGTTTGCCATCATGTGCCGCTTGATCATCCATGCCGGTACGCTGGGCAAGGCGCTTGAGCGCGGCTCGCAGTTTTATCGCCTGTTTGGTGAAGAATGGTCGATGTCGGTGGAGCGCGATGCCCACGAAGCGCGCCTGAGCATTTATGTGCCTGAAGATCGTGATCCTGATCATTTTATTACCGAATCAATGCTGATGATTTGGCATGGTCTGGCCTCTTGGCTGATTGAGCGCCGCATTCCGCTGGAGCGTGTACAGTTCGCCTATCCCGAACCAAGCCATTTTGATGAATATGACGCGCTGTTTTTTGCACCGGTCATGCGGTTTGGCGAAACCACCACCGAAATCACCTTTGCTGCAGATTATCTTGATTTGCCGATTCGTCAGACTGATGCGTCACTCGATGAATTTTTGAAAACTGCGCCAGCACAATTGCTGGTCAAATTTAAAAATGCCAGCTCGCTGACTTCACGGATTCGCGAAGT